>NZ_JBFOEF010000040.1:0-205 GCF_040886645.1 Enterococcus sp. GC34 | reverse complement strand
TAAGGACAAGTTGTGACGGGGAGCGAAATAATAGTAGCGAAGTTCCTGATGTCACACTGCCAAGAAAAGCTTCTAGTGAGAAAACAACTGCCCGTACCGTAAACCGACACAGGTAGTCGAGGAGAGTATCCTAAGGTGAGCGAGCGAACTCTCGTTAAGGAACTCGGCAAAATGACCCCGTAACTTCGGGAGAAGGGGTGCTGAC
>NZ_JBFOEF010000039.1:0-207 GCF_040886645.1 Enterococcus sp. GC34 | reverse complement strand
TTCCGATTGTCCTTGACAATGAGCCTCCTCGGATGTGACGATCTTCGGCAGGAGCTAACAGTTAAAGTTAGACTGCCTCGCTAGCGTTAGCACATCCGAGCTCATTATCAAGGATTCGCTGCGCCAATCTCTGGTTACGGTAACCAACCGGTGTCTCGTAGCCAAGTGTACCGTGCAACCGAAGGTGGTTCCACCAATTGACATAGT
>NZ_JBFOEF010000038.1:0-282 GCF_040886645.1 Enterococcus sp. GC34 | reverse complement strand
ATAGTAACCAATCTTATCAGCAAAATTAGTCGTTAGGATAATTCGGTAAGTCTTGTTATTCAAGATATATCCATTTGGTGCTTTTATTTCCGTAATTTCGTATACACGATTGACTGGTAAATCTGTTATCAACGCTTGACCATTTTTGTCAGCTACAACAGTTCCTTCTTTTCCTGTCACCGTATCACGCCATTTAAATTCTGCACCTGCTAAACGTTTTCTTGAATCTTTGTCTACTTTGATTATTGCTAAGCTACCTTTTTGCGCAACATTCTCAACGGT
>NZ_JBFOEF010000037.1:0-287 GCF_040886645.1 Enterococcus sp. GC34 | reverse complement strand
GAGATTATTTTACCTAAAGGGCACAACGTGGACTACGGCACGCCTGTAGAAGTCATGGTGGCGCAAGGCGGCGGCCAAGTAGTGGAAGCTGGCTACGCCAACATGTGCAGTCCAGAACACGTGGAAATGATGATTTCCGAAAAAACAGCGGCCATTCTATACATCAAAAGCCATCATACCGTGCAAAAAAGTATGCTGACGGTGGCCGAAGCGGCCAAAGTGGCGCAACGCCACAAGGTGCCGCTAATTGTTGACGCGGCAGCAGAAGAAGATCTTTTCAAATACAC
>NZ_JBFOEF010000036.1:0-321 GCF_040886645.1 Enterococcus sp. GC34 | reverse complement strand
ACAAATGGGTAAAGCAATCTAAAACGAGTGGTTCATTCAAAGAAAAAGATAATCTTACGCCTGAACAAAAAGAATTGTTAGAACTACGTAAAAGAAACCAGCAATTAGAAATGGAAAATGATATTTTAAAGCAAGCAGCGCTGATATTCGGACGAAGAGACAAGTAATCGATGCGAATAAGCATCTTTACCCTATATCAGCGATGTGCAGAATATTAGGTCTATCACGTCAGTCCTATTATTATCAATCAAAACCAAAGAAAGACGAATCAGAACTTGAAGAAGTAGTCGCTGAAGAATTTATCCGCAGCCGAAAGGCCTA
>NZ_JBFOEF010000035.1:0-404 GCF_040886645.1 Enterococcus sp. GC34 | reverse complement strand
AAATAACTCCAAATCCAATTGTTGTAAGGTTTCAAATGTGTATTGATAGACAAATTCTACTTTCAACGACTTATAAGTTGATTCAGCTACGGCATTATCAAAAGGACAGCCTTTATGACTCAATGATCGATTGATGTCAAAAGTTGTTAATAATTCATCAATAGCTTGGTTATCAAACTCTTTTCCACGATCAGTATGAAAAATCTCAACCTCTGTCAGAGGTTGTTTGATACGGCTAAATGCTTTTTTTACTAGAACGGCATCTTTATGTTCTCCACAAGAATAGCCGAGAATTTCTCGATTGAACAGATCCAAAATGAAACAGACATAATTCCATTTTTTCCCGACTCGTACATAAGTCAAGTCTGTTACGATCGCTTCTAATGGGTTGTCTCTTAAGAATT
>NZ_JBFOEF010000034.1:0-434 GCF_040886645.1 Enterococcus sp. GC34 | reverse complement strand
TTAAAAGCAGAAAGTCCGGCCATTTATACGCGTGAATATCAAGCCAACAATGGCATCATTGAATTTGACATTCGTTCTGTCAATCAAGAAGAAATGAACAAAATCGTGCAACGATTACAAGAAATTATGGACACAAAGGAGAAATAAGCCATGTCATTAAAACCTAATTATTTAGAAGAACGCATTTGTTTAAACGTCTTAGCCAATTCAGTAGAAAATGCCCAAGCCTGTTATGAAGCAGCAGAAGGGCATGTTGTGTTAGGCGTCCTTTCAAAAAACTATGAAACCGATGAAGCAGCCATTGACGATATGAAAAAATACCAAGCAGCAACCAACAACGCTTTATCTGTCGGCTTAGGGGCTGGCGATCCTAATCAAAGTCAAATGGTGGCTCGCTTATCAGAAGTTCTACAACCGCAACACGTGAACCAAGT
>NZ_JBFOEF010000033.1:0-464 GCF_040886645.1 Enterococcus sp. GC34 | reverse complement strand
ATTCGTTCATTGAAAACTGGATATTGAAGTAAAAAGAATCAAAACAAACCGAGAACACCGCGTTGAATGAGTTTTTTAATAAGTTCAATTGCTTATTTATTGATTAACCTTCTATCGCTAGAAGAAGTGATCAAGACCCAACCGTAAGGTTGATAAGGTTAAGTGAATAAGGGCGCACGGTGGATGCCTTGGCACTAGGAGCCGATGAAGGACGGGACTAACACCGATATGCTTTGGGGAGCTGTAAGTAAGCTATGATCCAGAGATTTCCGAATGGGGGAACCCAATATCTTTTATAGGATATTACTTTTCAGTGAATACATAGCTGATTAGAGGTAGACGCAGAGAACTGAAACATCTTAGTACCTGCAGGAAGAGAAAGAAAATTCGATTCCCTGAGTAGCGGCGAGCGAAACGGGAAGAGCCCAAACCAACAAGCTTGCTTGTTGGGGTTGTAGGACTCC
>NZ_JBFOEF010000032.1:0-553 GCF_040886645.1 Enterococcus sp. GC34 | reverse complement strand
CCCATATAAGGTGGGTTTGTAATTCCAACATCATATTTCTGTTGCAATAATTCTCCGACATGTATCATTTCACTAATCATTTGGTCAAAGAACGTTATAGAACCGTTACCAAATCCCACTTTCAAGTTTTCGAAATCGATATCCTTAAATTCTATCAATGAACCTAAATCTGCACCGTTTTTGAAGCTATTAATTAACTGTAATAAATCTTCTTGGGCTTTTTGTTGGTTTGGAAAATCTATGTGTAAAAGTTGTAATTCTGCTTCACTAATTTCTAAGTTATTTGGGATTGCATAAACATTAGGCTTAATACCTTTAGACAAAATACGCCGAGAATATTGACGACCCTTCATAATTAAAGCAAAGTAGGTTAATTGGAAGGCTCTCTTATCTATATCTAACCCATACAAGTTATTCATTAAAATTGATACAGCCGCATCTCGTTCTCGAAACCCTTCTGCTACATAAAGCTGAATCAGCACATCAAAGGCATAAACAAGTATATGTCCGCTTCCCATTGATGGATCAATAAGTTTTATCTCTTGTAGAGCGA
>NZ_JBFOEF010000031.1:0-616 GCF_040886645.1 Enterococcus sp. GC34 | reverse complement strand
ACGCGAATTGTTGTTTTTGGAGGTTTAGCTCAGCTGGGAGAGCACCTGCCTTACAAGCAGGGGGTCAGCGGTTCGATCCCGTTAACCTCCATTTTTTGAGCCGTTAGCTCAGTTGGTAGAGCATCTGACTTTTAATCAGAGGGTCACAGGTTCGAGCCCTGTACGGCTCATATTCATATTTCATTTGCGGGTGTGGCGGAATTGGCAGACGCACTAGATTTAGGATCTAGCGCCGCAAGGCGTGGGGGTTCAAGTCCCTTCACCCGCATATTTAGCCGGCTTAGCTCAGTTGGTAGAGCATCTGATTTGTAATCAGAGGGTCGAGGGTTCAAGTCCTTTAGCCGGCACCATTTTGCGGAAATAGCTCAGTGGTAGAGCACCACCTTGCCAAGGTGGGGGTCGCGGGTTCGAACCCCGTTTTCCGCTTAGCCAATTCATTACGCCGGGGTGGCGGAACTGGCAGACGCACAGGACTTAAAATCCTGCGGTGAGTGATCACCGTACCGGTTCGATTCCGGTCCTCGGCATTGTTTTATATTTAGCACCCATAGCTCAACTGGATAGAGTGTTTGACTACGAATCAAAAGGTTAGGGGTTCGACTCCCTTTGGGTGCAT
>NZ_JBFOEF010000030.1:0-1026 GCF_040886645.1 Enterococcus sp. GC34 | reverse complement strand
ACAATATATAGAAGTAAAAAATTGAGGTGATAGCTAGTGAAAGAGAAAGAAAGTCCTTCTTATCATACATATGAATTTTTGAAAAAAAGAAAACATGATCCTAAATGGATAGAAGAGTATTTACAAAGAAAAGAAGAACATACTGTAGCATTTATGATTAAAATTTTTTGGTTTTTAGTAGGATTGAATATTGTTATTTGGACATACGGTTTTTACAAGCATTTTTAGTTGAAGAGGTAAAAAAGGTAAATAGGTAGATTCTTTTTAATTATATATACCTCCTTACAAAAATGTTAGAAAAAAACTTTTATTGTATCGTTTACAAAACTATACCAATAACTATATAATTTCTATATAGAAGACGTTTTCTAATTTTTATTTTTCGAGGTGAACATTAATGAAAAAGAAATTAGTTAAAGGTTTAGTTATTTGTGGCATGATTGGGATTGGTTTTACAGCATTAGGAACAAATGTAGAAGCTGCCACATATTACGGAAATGGTGTGTATTGTAATAAGCAAAAATGTTGGGTAAATTGGGGACAAGCTTGGTCAGAAGGAGTTAAACGTTGGGGAGATAATTTGTTTGGTAGTTTTAGTGGAGGAAGGATTTAAATGATTGATATTGAGGAAACAAAAAAAATAATTCATGAACTATATAATAGTTTAATGAAGCGTGATAAGACCAAAGCTATATTAGATATTACAGATGTTTTGTTGCAAGTCTATAAAAAAATAGATAGCGAAAAATATCCAGAAATATTAATAAATAAATTGGTAAATTATATCTATATTGTTGGATTTGACAATAAAATTCATTTTTTAGGAAATGATGAAAAGTTATTAATTGAATTGGGAGATATATCTAAAAAGGCTGGAATTAACAGTAAATATAAAGCTAATTTTACAGATAAATCTCAATTCTATAGTTATTCTGAAAAAGTACCTATTAGATAATTATAAATTAGTATGTATTACACAAAAACTCACTGTCGATTAGAGCAGTGAGTTTTTTAGCTATTTTTTTG
>NZ_JBFOEF010000029.1:0-1239 GCF_040886645.1 Enterococcus sp. GC34 | reverse complement strand
ATATGGTAGTCTGTTAGTATAGTTGAAGGATTTGGAAAATTCCGCTAAAGAGGGTGAAAGCCCCGTAGACGAAATGCTAACAACACCTAGGAGGATCCTGAGTACGGCGGAACACGAGAAATTCCGTCGGAATCCGCGGGGACCATCCCGCAAGGCTAAATACTCCCTAGTGACCGATAGTGAACCAGTACCGTGAGGGAAAGGTGAAAAGCACCCCGGAAGGGGAGTGAAATAGATCCTGAAACCGTGTGCCTACAACAAGTCAAAGCTCGTTAATGAGTGATGGCGTGCCTTTTGTAGAATGAACCGGCGAGTTACGATTGCATGCGAGGTTAAGTCGAAGAGACGGAGCCGCAGCGAAAGCGAGTCTGAATAGGGCGAATGAGTATGTAGTCGTAGACCCGAAACCATGTGATCTACCCATGTCCAGGTTGAAGGTGCGGTAAAACGCACTGGAGGACCGAACCCACGTACGTTGAAAAGTGCGGGGATGAGGTGTGGGTAGCGGAGAAATTCCAAACGAACTTGGAGATAGCTGGTTCTCTCCGAAATAGCTTTAGGGCTAGCCTCGGAATTGAGAATGATGGAGGTAGAGCACTGTTTGGACTAGGGGCCCATCTCGGGTTACCGAATTCAGATAAACTCCGAATGCCATTCATTTATATCCGGGAGTCAGACTGCGAGTGATAAGATCCGTAGTCGAAAGGGAAACAGCCCAGACCACCAGCTAAGGTCCCAAAATATATGTTAAGTGGAAAAGGATGTGGGGTTGCACAGACAACTAGGATGTTGGCTTAGAAGCAGCCACCATTTAAAGAGTGCGTAATAGCTCACTAGTCGAGTGACCCTGCGCCGAAAATGTACCGGGGCTAAACATATTACCGAAGCTGTGGACTACACCATTAGGTGTAGTGGTAGGAGAGCGTTCTAAGGGCGTTGAAGGTCGATCGTGAGGACGGCTGGAGCGCTTAGAAGTGAGAATGCCGGTATGAGTAGCGAAAGACAGGTGAGAATCCTGTCCACCGTATGACTAAGGTTTCCTGGGGAAGGCTCGTCCGCCCAGGGTTAGTCGGGACCTAAGCCGAGGCCGATAGGCGTAGGCGATGGACAACAGGTTGATATTCCTGTACCAGTTGTTTTTGTTTGAGCAATGGAGGGACGCAGTAGGCTAAGGAATGCATGCGATTGGAAGTGCATGTCCAAGCAATGAGTCTTGAGTAGAGTTAAATGCTTTACTCT
>NZ_JBFOEF010000027.1:0-1446 GCF_040886645.1 Enterococcus sp. GC34 | reverse complement strand
AAAATACGATTATGCATTCAAGAAAAAAGTGGTAGAAGCTTATCAAAATGGCGCAGGAGGTTATCGAACACTAGCGAATCAATTTGATATTGCTTCACTTTCGACTGTTCGTAAATGGGTTAAAACAGTCGAGAAATTTGGATTTAACGCACTTCATCGAAGAGTAAATTACCAACAGTACTCTTCCAAATTCAAGCGGGATGTCATACACTATTATTTAACGAGTGGTGACTCTTATCTGACTGTCGCATTGAAATATGGACTGCCAAACGATACCTTAGTCCTGGCTTGGCACCAAAAATTTCTAGAAACAGGCATAGAAGGGCTTTCACCAAAACAGAAAGGAAGACCTTCTATGTCAAAGAAAAAGAAACCCGTTCAGGTGAAAAAAACACGAACACGTGAACAAGAATTAGAACATGAAAATGAACTATTGCGGGCGGAACTAGCCTTCATAAAAAAGCTCCGCGCTTTAGGAATGAACATCCCGGAACGACTCAAGAACGAGATGCCCGAATCATCCACGAACTCCGAAAAAAATTCCGATTAACAATCTTACTGGAAGCAACCAAATTTCCTAAAGCGACGTATATGTATTGGCAAAAGCGATTTGAGCGAAAAAATCCCAATCAAAAATTAGAAGCCCTGATTAAGAAAATTTTTGACGAAAACAAAGGAAACTATGGCTATCGCCGTATTCAATTAGCTTTAAAAGAAAAAGGATTGAACGTAAACCAGAAAAAAATTCGTCGTCTTATGCGTAAACTTGGCCTAAAAGGGACAAAATTTATTCGTAAATCAAGAAAATACAATTCCTACAAAGGAACCGTTGGCTATGGCGAAAAAAACCGTCTACATCGTCGTTTCTACACTTCAGTACCCCATCAAAAGCTAACAACAGATACCTCTGAATTTAAGTATTATGAACGTAACCAAAGTGGAAAGATTCAAATAAAAAAACTCTATTTGGATCCTTTTCTTGATTTATTTAATGGTGAAATCTTGTCTTACCGTATTTCTAAACAGCCGAATGCCAAAGCAATTCTTGAGGCACAAAAAGAAGCCATTGATAAAACGCAAGATTGTCCCTATCGGCGCACTTTTCATTCTGACCAAGGGTGGGGGTACCAAATGAAGCAGTACAAAAAGCAATTAACCAGTCACCAGATCTTTCAAAGCATGTCTCGAAAAGGAAATTGTTTTGATAATTCTCCTATGGAGAATTTCTTTGGTTTACTAAAACAAGAAACCTACCATGGCATTATTTATTCTAGTTTCGAAGAACTAGAACAAGCAATTGAGGAATGGATTGATTATTATAATCATCAACGAATAAAAACAAAACTAGGGTGCAGTCCCGTTCAATTCCGTGAACGGTTCGTCGCATAAAAATACCGACCAGATTTCTCCAGTCGGTATTCGGTCTAACTTTTGGGTCTCACTACA
>NZ_JBFOEF010000026.1:0-1764 GCF_040886645.1 Enterococcus sp. GC34 | reverse complement strand
GAAAACTGAACAAAGAATAGACGAACCAAATGTGTAGGGCGTCTTGATTCAATTCAAGACAACAAACATTTTTAACAAGCAAGCAATATGCTAGCAAACAAATTGAGCTTAACAATCGCAAGATTGTTCTAACTTTTATTATGAGAGTTTGATCCTGGCTCAGGACGAACGCTGGCGGCGTGCCTAATACATGCAAGTCGAACGCTTCTTTCCTCCCGAGTGCTTGCACTCAATTGGAAAGAGGAGTGGCGGACGGGTGAGTAACACGTGGGTAACCTACCCATCAGAGGGGGATAACACTTGGAAACAGGTGCTAATACCGCATAACAGTTTATGCCGCATGGCATAAGAGTGAAAGGCGCTTTCGGGTGTCGCTGATGGATGGACCCGCGGTGCATTAGCTAGTTGGTGAGGTAACGGCTCACCAAGGCCACGATGCATAGCCGACCTGAGAGGGTGATCGGCCACACTGGGACTGAGACACGGCCCAGACTCCTACGGGAGGCAGCAGTAGGGAATCTTCGGCAATGGACGAAAGTCTGACCGAGCAACGCCGCGTGAGTGAAGAAGGTTTTCGGATCGTAAAACTCTGTTGTTAGAGAAGAACAAGGACGTTAGTAACTGAACGTCCCCTGACGGTATCTAACCAGAAAGCCACGGCTAACTACGTGCCAGCAGCCGCGGTAATACGTAGGTGGCAAGCGTTGTCCGGATTTATTGGGCGTAAAGCGAGCGCAGGCGGTTTCTTAAGTCTGATGTGAAAGCCCCCGGCTCAACCGGGGAGGGTCATTGGAAACTGGGAGACTTGAGTGCAGAAGAGGAGAGTGGAATTCCATGTGTAGCGGTGAAATGCGTAGATATATGGAGGAACACCAGTGGCGAAGGCGGCTCTCTGGTCTGTAACTGACGCTGAGGCTCGAAAGCGTGGGGAGCAAACAGGATTAGATACCCTGGTAGTCCACGCCGTAAACGATGAGTGCTAAGTGTTGGAGGGTTTCCGCCCTTCAGTGCTGCAGCAAACGCATTAAGCACTCCGCCTGGGGAGTACGACCGCAAGGTTGAAACTCAAAGGAATTGACGGGGGCCCGCACAAGCGGTGGAGCATGTGGTTTAATTCGAAGCAACGCGAAGAACCTTACCAGGTCTTGACATCCTTTGACCACTCTAGAGATAGAGCTTTCCCTTCGGGGACAAAGTGACAGGTGGTGCATGGTTGTCGTCAGCTCGTGTCGTGAGATGTTGGGTTAAGTCCCGCAACGAGCGCAACCCTTATTGTTAGTTGCCATCATTTAGTTGGGCACTCTAGCGAGACTGCCGGTGACAAACCGGAGGAAGGTGGGGATGACGTCAAATCATCATGCCCCTTATGACCTGGGCTACACACGTGCTACAATGGGAAGTACAACGAGTCGCTAGACCGCGAGGTCATGCAAATCTCTTAAAGCTTCTCTCAGTTCGGATTGCAGGCTGCAACTCGCCTGCATGAAGCCGGAATCGCTAGTAATCGCGGATCAGCACGCCGCGGTGAATACGTTCCCGGGCCTTGTACACACCGCCCGTCACACCACGAGAGTTTGTAACACCCGAAGTCGGTGAGGTAACCTTTTTGGAGCCAGCCGCCTAAGGTGGGATAGATGATTGGGGTGAAGTCGTAACAAGGTAGCCGTATCGGAAGGTGCGGCTGGATCACCTCCTTTCTAAGGAATATTACGGAAATACACATTTCGTCTTTACTTTGTTCAGTTTTGAGAGGTCTACTCTCAA
>NZ_JBFOEF010000025.1:0-2720 GCF_040886645.1 Enterococcus sp. GC34 | reverse complement strand
TAGTTCTGGAATGAACAAAAATTTGTCTAATTTTATAAAAAAAGCTTACCCTGATAGCAAGAGTGACCTTTTTGGTGTATTTATTGAGCGACTTAAAAAAATGATAAAATCCTCTGGGTACTATTCTATGATTACGCAACATGCTTGGATGTTTTTATCAAGCTTTGAAAAATTACGTCATAAAATTAATCAACAAACTATTATCAACATGATTCATTTGGGAACGCGTGCATTTGAAGAAATTGGTGGTGAAGTTGTTCAGACTACTGCATTTATAATGTCCCCTCTTGAACATAAAGGACATGTTGGAAGTTATTTAAGACTTGTCGATTTTGTTAATCATGAACTAAAAGAAACAAAGTCGCTCGAAGCAATCGAAAAGAGAAACGTTGATTATCTTTACCAAACCGTTCAAGATAATTTTGCTAAAATCCCAGGTCAACCAATTTCGTATTGGGTAAGCGAAAATGTAATAAAAATTTTTGAAAATAAGTCGATTTCTGAATACGGTGATGCAAGACTGGGTATGGCTACAGCTGATAATAGTCGTTTTTTAAGATTGTGGCATGAAGTCGATGTCAATAACACTAACTTTTCTTCTAATAATCATTTAGAAGCTAAATTTTCTAAAAAAAAATGGTTTCCATACGATAAAGGCGGAAAATTTAGACGTTGGTTCGGAAACAATGAGTATCTCGTAAATTGGAATTTTGATGGTTATGAAATTCAACACTTTAAAGATAAAAACGGAAAAATTCGAAGTCATAATTACAACTTAGATTATATTTTTAAAGAGGGGATAACCTGGTCTGCTCTATCATCAGGAAGTTTCTCTTGCAGATACTCTGCTCACTCATTGTTTGATAATGCTGGAAGTAAAATTTTTGCAAAAGATAAAAAAGATACACATTATATACTTGGAATTTTAAACTCTCCCCTCACAAATATGGTTTTCCAGTTAATAAATCCAACTATGAATTATCAGCCTGGTACTGTTGCTTCTATGGTTATGAATTTAGACTTTGAGAAGGAAATAACAAAAAAGGTTAAATATTTAATTTTTATTTCAAAGGTAGATTGGGATGCTTATGAGATTTCTTGGGATTTTAAGAAACATCCTATGATATAAATTTATGGATAATTTAACTGCAGTAAGAAAAATACCAAATATCACTTCAAAGAAGCGATAACATGGTCTGATATCACGAGCTCAAAGTTTTCTCTTCGGTATAGAGAGCATGGTAGTATTCACGATGTCAAAGGAATGGAGGCTTTCGAAAATGTTAATGAACATTTATTTTATGTTTTAGGTGTCTTAAATACCCCTGTTGGAAATCATATATTTAAAGTATTGAATCCAACTATAAGCTTACAGATTGGAAACTTTCAATCTTTTCCAGTTCTAATTGATCACAAAGAGTTAACAGAGGATATTGCTCTTAAAAATATCGCTTTTTCGAAAAAAGATTGGGATTCTTTTGAAACTTCTTGGAATTTTAAAAAATGTTTCCTGTTATAAATGTTATAAGATATGATTACACCAAAAAACACAAACAAAGAATACTTTTTTGCTTGTGTTTTTTGGTGTAATCTATACTTCTGTGGCTTGTGCTTATGTTAAAGGACTATGTTTAAAGTTCCACGAAATCTCTAGTGAATCCCAATCATTTTTTGCGATACTTATACAGTTGTTAACTTGAAACATATCTTCAATAATAGGTTCTAGTACAGGGAAGTGAGAGATGTGTCCTACTTCATAGTTCATAGTAGGGGATAGTATTTTTAAAAATTCATTTGCTACTTTTGAATTTAACAGACCGAGTATATAATTTTTCATGGTATCTTCAAAAAAAATACTCATTCCAGCATCAGCAAAGATGTTTCCTTCTTCCTTCCATCTAAATGAACTAGTTGAACTAGACACTTTTCCCCATGTTATCGCTTCTTTGAAGTAATATTCGGTATTTTGTGGTCGAGATCGAAGTTTCCCCTTATCATCCACGAAATTTCTAATTTCTTGCCCGTCATTTTCCCAATTTACAACGTAATCGTAATTGCCGTACCATCGACGAAATGCGCCACCTTTATTGTAAGGAAACCATTTTTTACCAGAATTTACAGAATCACTGATGGAAGTTGCATCAAATTTTATGCGATTAATATCAACTTCCCACCATTCTCGTAAAAAACGATTGTTATTAGCGGTAGCTAACCCTTGTTTAGGTTCAACAATTTCATCCATTCGTTTTCCTACAACAAAATCATGAATAAGATTTTCGCTTACCCAATACGAAATTGGTTGACCTGGGATTTTATTAAATTCGTTCTGGTTAATTTGATTAAAACGATTTCCAGGAATAGGAATAATCGATGGAATTTTCCCGTTTGATACATCTTCAGTTTTAATCTGATGATAGGTTCCTTTAAAGTTTTTTAAGCAGACTTTTTGAAAGATTGTAACTACGGTTCCAAATGCAATTCCCATTACCATATTTTCCATGTGCATCATATTATTAATTGTATAATTTAAAATAATATTTTTGCGCATATTTTCATAACTTGAGAGAAACATCCATGATTGCATCGTGACTAATGAATTATACCCATCTGACTTTATTGATTTATTCCAACGTTCAATAAACATAGCAAATAAATCGCTTTTTGAATTTGGATAGTTAGTTTTAGCAAAACGAGATAGGACAGGATTAAATCCCGATGAC
>NZ_JBFOEF010000024.1:0-3066 GCF_040886645.1 Enterococcus sp. GC34 | reverse complement strand
ATCCTTTCAAAACGAATATAATTTCACTATATCATATTCATTTAGTATAGAATAGTAAAAAAAATATAAAACAGAATTTTACTATGGAGTGGTGTGTATTTTACTATGGAGTGGTGTGTATTTTACTATGGAGTGGTGTGTATTTTACTATGGAGTGGTGTGTATTTTACTATGGTATTATGCTTATAAACGTTGGTATAAAGCCATTCTCATTTCCCTAAGTATTATAAAGTATTAAAGAAGTATAAAGGAAATATAAAAGCGCGCGTAGGCGTGTGTTTTGTTTCTCTATTCTTAAAATAAAAACCACAAACCAAAAAATAAAAAAAGGAGTGAGCGAAATTCACGCTCACATTTTACTTGCAGCGTTCACTTCGTTCACTCGCTAAAATCAAAACCGCTTTAAGGAACTGGGGGATAGGTCTATAAGACCATATTTTACATTCTAAACGACTTTAGATGTAACCCTTAGTCTTTCCTGTTAAGGCTCACTCCGTTCGGTCAGGGCAAGCCCTAACAACCCTAAATCTTTTTAAAAAGCATTATATTTAAAACGGATAAACAATATTATGGCTAACAATACAATCACAAGTCCTACACTAAAGGTAATAGACCATATCTTTTGTTTATTTGTCCGATTATCCCACTTACCATCTGACAGTTCCATATATCTCCTAGAAAAATAAAGAACACAAAAGAAATTAAAGAAAGTCCCTATTGCTAGGGCGCATGAGATAATTATAGGTAATTCTCCAAAAATAGGACTTACTGCAAGTATAAAAAGAAAAACCAAATTTGTTATAGAACTACAAGCTAGATAAACCTTGGATTGTTTAATTTCAGCTTTCTTTTTAATATTTTCGACCATGGTTGACCCCTCCAATAATAAATTATTTAAGGAAATATCAAATAAACGAGAGATCCGTATTACATTATCTATATCGGGAGTCGTTTTATTCGTCTCCCAATTTGATATAGTCTTGCTGCTAACCAATAATTTGTTAGCTAAATCTTCTTGAGTTAACCCTTCCGCTTTTCTTTTAGTCTGCAACGTTTCTCCAAAATTCATATGATTTTCCATACCTCCAATTTACAAAATTTAGATTATTGTATCTATCCCGTCTCTTTCTAATTAGCGTAAAAAGACTAGAAAATAATTTCTAAAAAGGGAATATTGACACTATTTAAATCAATATCGCCATGTTTTCACTAATTTTTTAACTAACCATACCAACGCTAAAATATTCAAGAGGATATAAACCACTGTGACAACAAGTCCACCATACTTGCAGCGTTCACTTTGTTCACTCGCTAAAATCAAAACCGCTTTAAGGAACTGGGGGATAGGTCTATAAGACCATATTTTACATTCTAAACGACTTTAGATGTAACCCTTAGTCTTTCTAGTTAAGGCTCACTCCGTTCGGTCAGGGCAAGCCCTAACAACCCTTAGGTAAAAAAGTAAGATCAATCGGCTATTCTTTATGTTTTTTTGATAACTCCATTCAAAACTGATTTTAAGCCACCTATTAGCCTGTCTCAGGCGTTTCGTTAGCTTCTTGGTATAAATAGCTGATTATCAGATAAAACCTCTTAAAACGAAAAATAGGCACCTTTACTGTTATCTCTAGTTGAATCTGATTGCCAAAATCTAATAAATGAACCGTAGAATGGAAATAAGAGCCTTTTAAAAGCATTAAAGTAATTCTAATTGCACGTTTTATTTTGATTAAACTAGCGTAGTCTGTTTAATTAAAATAAAATGTTTAGTTGAGCAAAGCGAAACTCGGAACCAGGCTACAAACAAATTTACTAAAGCAATTATCAAATATGAATCAAATTGATTTATTTAAATTATCTCTTGAAGAATTAAAAGCTCATCATGAGTATTTAAGAAATATAAAAAAATATGCAGACATCGTCACACGAACGAAGTGAGTTTTATTAAAACACGCTTGACGATAAAACTTAAATAGTTTAAGTTTTATAGCACAATTACGCTGAAACGAAGTTACTGCGTATAAGTGCGCCCTTAAAAATAAGGGGTACGTCTCTATAAAGTTAATTTGAAAAATATTCCCTTAGCGATTTTTACTAAGGGCGCACTTATACCCACCAAATTTTTCTTACGAAAAATTGCTGTGTTTGTGCTAAAAAAGAGTACAGATCACTCACGTGAATTTGTACTCTTTTTTCGTCAAGCGTGTTTGTTAAAATTCGCTACGCTCATGTAAAAATATTATCTCCATTCAACCAGTCATGAGTAGAAATACTTGTAACGCAGTCATCATTTTCTGCTGTTGCTCGTTGAACCGTCCAATTATTATGAATTTCAACTTGAACCACTTTACGACCATAGCGTCCTTGTAAAAGTTCTAAGTTCATGTCGTCGATTTTTAAGTTAATTTCCTCGATTGCTTTTATAAGGACTTGATTTTTCAAAGAATTGTAGGAATAACTTTTTGGTGCTCCAAGCCATTCTTTAAATTCTTCTGGGGTCCCTTGTAAGATTGCAATTGATTTTCCTTTATCCTTATCAGCTTCTCTCATAAGTTTGTAAAGCAAAATAGAATATTTACTTTTGAGCTTGACCGTATCTATGAGTAAGTATTGCGTATAATTCTTGCTTAAATCTAATAGGTAAGGAGTGAGTTTTTTATCAAACGACAAGAGGACTTTTCCGTTTTTAAAGTATTCAGCAGAAGAAACCCACCCAGTACGCACAATACTTTCTCTTTCTTGATTATAGATAGTCACTTCTTTCTTTCTCAAATCATCTAATGTATTAGCAATTTGATTGTAAGTACGACCACTACGCTTAATTTCTAAAACATTAGTTAATTCATACATAGAAGTTTCAAGCTCCTCAAATTCTTTATCCTCTGGTTGAATTTTAGAGATAAGAAAGTCGACTATTTTTAGCTGATTAACTGTTAAATCATGCTTTGCTTTAGCTATTAGGTCGTTAGATTCAACAACGTAATAATATTGTTGTTGTTCATACTTGTCTAAAGCGAAGTTACGGTCGTTTTGCCAAATATAATTCTGTTTTTGTTTCATAATTTT
>NZ_JBFOEF010000023.1:0-8331 GCF_040886645.1 Enterococcus sp. GC34 | reverse complement strand
CCGTAAACAATATTAGAGAACAACACTACTAATTTGTTTTGTTTGATTATCTTAATAATGTCTGTTTTTGCCCATTCTTCAGGACTGGTATATTTTTGGTGTCTCTTTTGATCTAACTCTACACAAACGCAACCTGGCCTAACTTCATCAATAACGTTTTTTACAAGTTTCGCACTTTCTTCTGAAATATGATTTGTCCCTACAAGATAATATGTTTTATCTTGTATAACTAATTTTTCTACTCCATCCATAGCAATCTCCATTCTCTATTGAATTTTCATTTTTTATGTTCATACTTTGCTCTAACCGAATGGATGAAAACATTTTAAAGTTTATTTTTATCAAATAAACTTTAAGTAGGATACAAAATAAAGTATAAGATCTATTAAAACAAATAAATCAATTTACTTAGTTTTCAATCCAATTATGCAAAGTAATTTCAGAATTTTTAGAATTATTCCTATTTTTTATATTTTCTTTTTCTAATACACATTCAACAAATAAATTGTAAAAAGACTTGTAAAATAGACCTTGGGGACTTTTAATTGTAGAATCTGTAGTAATCTTATGTTGAACACGACGCAAACATTTTTCTATTTCTTCTTGATAATCTTCACCTAACAATACCGTATTATACTCTTTCTCTGCTTTATTTTTAGCTCGAATAATTGTTCCAACTTTTTCATGAGCTTCTTGAATTGTATTTGAAAAAAGCGCTATATATTTTAAGCTGGATTTGTTTAAAAATGTTTGTTCTTGAACTTCATGAAACTGATCTAATAAAGTACGTTGTCGCATCTGCTCGTTATTCGTATCTTTTGTGTCTAATGTATCTAAAGAATTATTTATATAGATATTATCTTTTACTTGTGCGATTTCAGCATATCCAGTTTTATCAAGGGTTTCAGACATTTTTTTACGACGTGCGATTTCAGCATATCCGCTATTATCAAGAGTTTCAGCGTTTGTTTCACGGTGTGCGATTTCAGCATATCCAGTTTTATCAAAGGTTTCATCAGTTGTATTTGTTGATAAGTATAAATCTTCTTTTTCTAACTCTGGCTGTAAGAGATAATATTTGTTTGCTATGTTTTTTCCAGCTTTCGCATCGAATCCCCCTCTGAGGACTTCCAATAAGCCATACTTTTCTAATTCGTCTAGGGTAGATTTAACTTTTCCTTGATAGCAATTTAACATCTCCATGAGATCCTTTTGTTGAAAAATCAAATAGATCATTCCGTCTTCGTCAATCCAGTTATTTGTGAGAGCAAGAGAAATTTTGTCTTTAAAAAGCATATAAGCAATTTTAGAACTATCTTTCATGGATTTGTATTTTTTATTTTTCAACAGAAACTGTGGGAATTTCCAAAATAGCTCTGAGTAGCTGTTTTGATAACTATACCCCCGTTCTTTAATCTTCGTCATTATTTTACATACTCCTTTAGTAAATATCCTTTATTCGCATAGTAAGTAAGTTAAAAATATCAAAGACAAAAGAGGTTGGCAAGCAATAATAATAGCTAATTCAATTAGTTACCACATTAAATCCAAAGAAAAACTATTTAGCTACCACCTCAATTTTGAAAAATAAGTATTTAACCACCACCATTAATGTCAAAATAATTTATTTAGTTACTACCTGAATATATAATTCGCTTCTACTATAAAATAAATTATCTACCACTTTTAATAATAAATTAGTTACCACTTTTAATTTATTTATCTACCACTTATTTTTTGTATGAAAATGTATAAATAGTAGTAATAATGATAGTTATCTAATAAATTAGTTACCACTTTTAATTTAATTGCCTACCACTTTAAATGTTAAAACACTATGAATTAATTACCACCTAAAATATAATTAGTTACTACCTTTTTCAACAATATAATTAATTATTTACCACTGTAAATACATAAATAAATTATTTGTTTACCACCTTTAAATAAATTGAATACCACAGTGATTATTGTTGGATTGAAATTAATTACTACCTTAAGTATTTATGGTGGTATTTAAACTAGTTATATTTTTGGTGGTATGTTATAATATTTGTAAAATTGTACTTAGAGAGGAAGTTGCATGTATGGTAGCAAAAAAATATGTAATTGGTAACTTTAAAGGTGGCGTCGGTAAAAGTACTTGTGCTCAAATGTTTGGATTTGAGTCAGCAAAATTCAAGGAATTAAAAACATTAATCATTGATTTAGATATGCAAGGAAATACTTCTGATGTTATGAACTTAACGCATATGAATTTTTCTAAAGATGAGGGCGGGGGGGAAGGCGAATTAATCGAATACACAAATACAATTACTGACGTACTTATTTCAAATGTTGATCCACATGACGCTATTTATAAGATTATTGAAAATCTGTATATATTACCTGCGGATATGTCGTTTGAATTATACGATGATTGGATTAAAGATAGATTTCCTAATTCAATTGATAAGTTTAAATACATGGAAGAAAAATTATCCCCTCTATTTAATGATTTTGATGTCATTTATTTGGATGTACCTCCATCAATTTCTATTTATAGTAAATCTGCTATGTATATAGCTGATTGGGCTATTGTTGTGTTACAAACTCAAGTCAAATCTATGCGTAATGCTATGCAGTATTTGGAATATATGGACTTCTTTACTAATGAATTTGATACAAATTTAAAAGTTGCTGGCGTTGTTCCATTTATGTTAGAAAGCGGTGATTCCGTAGATAAAGAAATGTATCATCAAGCACAGGAAATCTATGGAGAGCACTTAATTAAAAACGTTGTGTTAAAAAATGCACGACTTAAAAGATATGATGGATCAGGTATCACTACTGAATTAACTAAAAAAGGAAAATTAAAGCAATGGGATAAGAAATGCCATGAATTATTTATCAACATTTTGGACGAATTAGAAGAACATGAACATTGGTATGAAGGGTAGGTTTAAAGAATGGCTGAGATTAAAAACTTAGGTATCTTTGGTAGTAGTAATAAAGGACTAGATAAAATAAAGCAGCGATCAAAGGAGAAGTCAAAAGAAACAACTATAAGTAATATTCCTAAGACTCATAGTACCTTCAGAAGCCAGAAAACAAGCTCTGTAGCTCATGAAGTACCTATTCGAAAGAAAAGAAAAGGTGCCCCAATAACAAAATTTGATAAAGTTTACGCTGCAATGCAATCCGTTAAATTATCTGCCCTTACTAATGCTACAGCAAGCATCATGGTTGAAAAGTATGAAACAAATATGAAAAAAGACGAATTATTGCGAAAAGCTTTAAATGAATATATTCGATTAAATCTTTCTCAAGAAGATAAAAATGATTTACTTAATTCTGTTGCCCTTGAATTAGATTTGTTTAGAGAAGCCCATCCTATTATTCCTGATGTAGATATAGACAATAATGTGATACGTTCGTCTGAAGAAATAAAGCAAGAAACTTTTACTGATATAAAGAAACAATGGGGAATCAACGATAAAATAAGAAAATAAAAAAATACCTACCATATTTATTTAAAGTGGTAGGTATTTTTTTATTACTTAATGATTTTTTTTAAGTCTATAAGGAAAAGTATAAGTTTTGAATTTCACACTTTCTTACGTATGTTTAAATATATTTAAGGTGGTAATTAAATACAATAAAAGTGGTAGGTAATAAGAAGTAATATATATTAAATACTGATGTATAAGTAATGAATTTCAATAAAAGGTGGTAGATAAATTCTATTAAAGTAGTAAGTAAATATTGATAGGTAGTAGCTAAATAAAATAAAAACGTTATTTACGTTATAAGTATAGGGAAAAAGTATTAGATAAAGCGATTTAAGGTAGTAACTAAATGTATTAAAAGTGGTAAGTAATACATAATAAATATTGATATATAAGTAATAGAAAGAAACAAAATGTAGAAGTTGAAATGGATAAACAGCTAGGCATTTTTCGCCGACTCGTTATTTATAGATAGGTTTGTACGGTTCTGTTACAAAGTTTTAAATCTACTATCAAATAAGGTAGAATAATAGAAAAAGATAGCAGGAGGAATGACGATGAATCATTTTAAAGGAAAGCAATTTCAGCAGGATGTGATTATTGTAGCCGTGGGCTACTATCTTCGTTATAACCTTAGCTATCGTGAAGTTCAAGAAATCTTATATGGTCGTGGCATTAACGTTTCTCATACGACGATTTATCGTTGGGTGCAAGAATATGGCAAACTACTCTATCAAATTTGGAAAAAGAAAAATAAAAAATCCTTTTATTCATGGAAAATGGATGAAACGTACATCAAAATTAAAGGAAAATGGCATTATTTGTATCGAGCCATCGATGCAGATGGTTTAACCTTGGATATTTGGTTACGTAAAAAACGGGACACACAAGCAGCCTATGCTTTTCTTAAGCGGTTAGTGAAGCAGTTTGATGAACCGAAGGTTGTAGTCACAGATAAAGTCCCCTCTATTACAAGTGCCTTTAAGAAACTAAAAGAATACGGCTTTTATCAAGGGACAGAACATCGTACCATTAAATACCTGAATAATTTGATTGAACAAGACCATCGTCCAGTAAAGAGACGCAATAAATTCTATCGAAGTTTACGCACTGCCTCTACCACGATTAAAGGCATGGAAGCCATTCGAGGATTATATAAGAAAACCCGAAAAGAAGGCACTCTCTTCGGGTTTTCGGTCTGTACTGAAATCAAGGTATTATTGGGAATCCCAGCTTAAATCATAGATACCGTAAGGGATTTTATTCTTTATTTAAAACTTTGCAACAGAACCAGCAAGAGTGTTATAGAGCAATTATCATAAAAAAATAAGCAGCCCGAATTTACTAAAGAGTTTCGGATTGCTTATTTTTTATTGCTTGTTCTTTTGATATATTTTTTTGCAATAGAATTACTAATGGGAAAACAAATTAATGCGATAACCAGACCGATAGCAATTTCGTGAAAAATAATTGTTATTAAGAATAAAACTATACTAGATATGAATAAACTTAAAACATGTATTTTATCTTCTTTCATAGGATCCTCCCGTTATTGTCATACAATAGTTGTTTGATTTATATTTTAAATTATCAATAAAAGAAAAGCTAGGAAAAAAGCATTCAAACGAAAACCCAGTTAATACAGATACAGGCGTTGTGATTGTCGCAGTTGAAGATAGTAAACCGATTATTCAATTAGCAGACGGAACAACAAAGAAAGTTGAAGCTAAAGAAATTGGAGCAGACGTTCAAAAAGACGGAACAGTAACGGTTAAAGGTTCAGACGGAAGAATGAAAGTTTTACCAAAAACAGGAGAAACAGAAAATATTGCATTGTCTGTCCTAGGTTCATTAATGGTATTAGGATCAGCATTCATTTTTAAAAAGAGAATCTAATTAAGTATTTATAAAAGCATGGTCGCAAGTTTTACACTCTCCTACTTGAAGTTTCCGAATGAAAACTCTATAATGAGAAATGTGAAAATGTTCACTTATTATAAATTAAGTTTGGAGGCTTTTATTTATGAAAATTGCAATTGCAGGGGCCGGCGCGATGGGTTCCCGGTTCGGACTGATGTTGAAACAAGGTGGTAACGATGTTTTGCTAATCGACGGCTGGCAGGAGCATATCAATGCCATCAAAGAAAACGGATTGAAGGCTAATTATAATGGCGAAGAAATTACTGTTAAAGTCCCAATTGTTAATCAGAATGAGGTGCCCACTGGTGAGCAATTTGATTTGATTATCTTATTCACGAAGGCAATGCAGTTGGAAAAAATGCTGCAGGATGTTAAACCATTAATTGCTGATCACACAGAAGTTTTGTGTCTTTTAAACGGTATCGGTCATGAAGACGTAATCGAAAAATTCGTACCGATGGAAAAAATCTTTATCGGCAACACCATGTGGACTGCTGGTCTAGAAGGTCCCGGCAAGGCTAAATTATTTGGCAGCGGGTCTGTTGAATTGCAAAATCTAGGTATTGGCCAAGAAGAATCAGCGAAAAAATTGGCGGAAACTTTGTCCGCGTCTGGTTTAAATGCCAAATATTCCGACAACATTCATTATTCAATTTATCGTAAAGCTTGTGTCAATGGTACGATGAATGGCTTATGCACGATTTTAGACGTCAATATGGCGGGGCTTGGTGCAACCAAACCTGCTCATGACATGGTAGTGACTATTGTTAACGAATTTGCAGCTGTTGCTGCCAAAGAAAACGTCAACTTAGACATTCCCGAAGTAATCGAACATGTAGAAACTTGTTTTGACCCGACTACGATTGGTATGCATTTCCCATCGATGCACCAAGACTTGATAAAAAATAACCGTTTGACCGAGATTGACTACATCAACGGAGCCATTTCTCGTAAAGGTAAAAAATATGGAGTAGTAACTCCTTACTGTGATTTCTTAACGCAACTGGTTCATAGTAAAGAAGAAATTCTAGGAGCGAAATAGTAATCATTAGAAAGAGGATGAGAAAATGGAAGAAAAATTAACTCCAAAAATATTTTTAAATAAAGTATTAGCGGGTACCGCAACGGGGATCATCGTAGGGTTGATTCCTAACGCGGTATTGGCAGCAATTTTGAAATTATTTGGTGAAAATACCTTAGCAGTAACGATCACACAAATGGCAGTTATTTTCCAACTAGCTACTCCACTATTGATTGGCGCTTTGATTGCGGTGCAGTTTGGCTTCAAACCAATGCAAATGTTAGTAGTTGCCGGTGCAGCTTTCGTTGGCTCCGGTGTTGTGAAATTCAATCCTGACACAGCTACTTATATCGGTGCTGGTACCGGAGACATCATCAATACCATGATTACTGCATCAATCGCTGTCGGCATGATCTTGTTGATCGGCGAAAAATTTGGGTCCGTGGCAATTGTTGCAACACCAATCGTTGTTGGTATCGGCGCTGGTCTAATCGGCTATTATTTATATCCTTACGTAACCAAGATTACTGCCGCTATCGGTGACTTAATTAATACCTTTACTACTTTGCAACCAATTTTGATGTCAATCTTGATTGCATGTTCCTTTGCTTTCTTGATTATCTCGCCGATCTCTACAGTTGCCATTGGTATGGCAATTCAATTGAACGGTGTTTCTGCTGGTGCAGCCGCTATGGGTGTTGCCGCAACAACAGTTGTCTTGGTAGTTAACTCTTGGAAAGTCAACAAACCAGGGGTTACTTTGGCCATCGCATTGGGTGCTATGAAAATGATGATGCCAAACTTGTTTAGGAAACCAATTATCTTGGTGCCATGTCTATTCACCGCTATCATCTCAGCAATTCCAGTAGCGTTATTCTCAGTCTCAGGGACTCCTGCTTCTGCTGGTTTCGGTTTGGTAGGGTTGGTAGGTCCGTTGGCTTCATTGGACGCCGGTTTGAGTATTATTCTACTATTAATCAGCTGGTTTGTTGTACCAATCGTAGCTGCTTTCGTAGGTCAAATCTTATTTGAAAAAATCTTGAAATTGTATGATCGTAAAGATGTTTTCGAATTTTTAGGATAGTCAACTAGAAAAAGTGTGAGCCTTGTGCTCACGCTTTTTTGTGCAATTGAAGTTGGTGAATCTCAGCGAAAAGAGAAAGGTACCTTAAATAGTGTGTTTCTGGTCAATAGCACAATGAAATATCTAAATACATTATGAACTGCTTTTCGTTTTATGAAGAGCAGTTTGTGCTATTTGAGAAATTGCTCAATTTAATCATTAAGTAGTTTCATCAATGGTGACTATGCTACTGCAATTCTTGTTGTACCAACCGGGAGCGTCAATAATTTTGTGTAAATAACTCGTCCTTCTGCAAAATAATGGGTTACTCAGTAAACATTGAAGCTAATGTATCCGTCACTTGTTGGAAGCCTTCATGGCTTCTATTTAAGAATTTTTGATTGTATGTATCAAAGATGGATACTAGGAAACGCTCTAGTGATTCTTCATTTTGAAACTGCTCTTTTCTGCGGCTGTATTTCTTGATTTGTTTATTGAAAGATTCGATTAAATTAGTTGAGTAAATGCTTCGGCGGATACCAGGCGGAAACTCATAAAAAGTCAATAAATCTTGATTTTTTATCAGTGACTGCGTCACTTTAGGATAAGTTTTCTGCCACTTCTCAATCATACTCCCTAAAAAGGTATTTGCCTCTTCCTTTGAGCTAGCTTGATAAACAGCCTTAAAATCATCACATATTTCTTTTCGATCTTTGACACGTACTTTATGAGCAATATTACGGGAAACATGAACACAGCAATGTTGGTATTTAGCTTTAGGATAAATCTGGTGAATCGTATCTTTCATGCCTTTTAAGCCATCGGTAATAAACAGTAAG
>NZ_JBFOEF010000022.1:0-13308 GCF_040886645.1 Enterococcus sp. GC34 | reverse complement strand
CATTTTTTGTATCATAAGTTGTATTAAAATCAATGTGTCACTTTTCAACCGGTTTTAATACCTTAAATTGTGTATTAAAAGTAAATTTACAATCCAAAATCAAGCCTTTTAAGCCATTTTCAAATTAAAGTGCACCCATCTACCCGTCAAATCACCTTAGTCTCTTAAAATTATCGTTTCTTTTTACTAAAGATTCCAAATAATCCGGCAACACCTGCTAATCCCGAAATTATCGCAGCAGCTTTTCTTCTGGGTCTATAATACTTGTAATCATCATATTCATTCAGTCGCTTCAAAGTGACCATTTTTCCATACCTTAGCACTTTTTTATGGGGGTCATTATCTCCCCAAGCATAAAAAAATTCATTAAAAGCCTTAGAAATTTTCCCCATTTCTTACAACCCCTTAATTCTGCATGCTTCAAACTCTAAATATGTCCTTAAAGAAACCATAGACTCTTTTGAATACAGTATTTCTATTTTTGACTATCCATGGGTCTTTAAATTTTCGATAACGCCATTTTGCTCTTGCATGTTGCCCAACATAATAGGAATAATTCTGCGCACGATTTTTATTACCTACAAAGAAATAAAATATTTTCTCAAAGATTGTTAGACGTTTCTTGTTCTTAAAGAAAAAATTATTAAGCACTGGTCAGTCTCCTCTCATCTCAACATTAAGACTTTATACCTATCTAAGTAATATCTTATCATATAAGTTCAAAAACACTTAATTGTAATGTTATATATCATTTATTTTCTTTTATTCCGCGTCAAAGTGCTCTTGCTGATTCCGGTCATTTTTTCGACCTCTGTATAAGAGTGGTTCTCTAGGAGCTGCATGGCCAGGTTAATCTGCTGCTGTGAAAATTTTTTCGGACGTCCCTCCCTAAAGCCCGGTCGCTGCTTAGCAATCTCCTTGCCTTCTTGAGTGCGTTCCACGATAAGGTCACGTTCGAAGTCCGCGAAGGCACTGAAGATAGTAAAAATTAGTCTACCAGTAGAGGTATTTTCGATTATCCCTAAGTTCAAAACATTAATCTTCACGCCTTTTTCGAAAAGGAATTTAATTGTGTTCAATGCATCTTGAGTGCTGCGAGCGAAGCGATCCAGTTTTGTTATTACTAGCGTATCGCCAGTCTGTATTTCCTGTAGGAGTTTTTGAAACTCAGGTCGGTTACTTTTGGTTCCAGTAATTTTTTCAAAATAGATTCGATCGCAACGCTCATCTTCCAGTTGTCGCATCTGTCCTGCTAAATCCTGATGGCGAGTACTTACTCGTGCATATCCATATTTCATGTTTTTCACCCTTTTTCCAGCTTTACTTTTGACTATAAGTTATGACACCGTTGTATGTATTGATTTTACTGGATTGGACAACCGTAGTCAATACTCTTGAGTTATGAACATTAAAAATAAAATATTTACTTAAATTACAGATTGTTTTTCTAAATATCAGAACATTTAGAGAATTGAATAAAATAAACTTATTCTTTATCTAGAGTAAATTTTTTTATTATTACATTTATGTAAATATTCATTAAACTTTAATTCCTATACTGTTAGAGGGTTTAATAAAATTTCGTAGTTCTAAAAATAATTCGGAAAATAAAATTTTAAAAAAACACAACATATAGCTATGTTCTTTCCGTTAATTCAATATATAGTGGTATAATAAATTTGTAAAGAATGACTTCGCCAAGAGTGTTCCTACAATAAAAAGAAAGGAGACAATAGTCATGACTAAAATGCATAATCCTGGGGAAGATAATAAACCTGCTGGAAAGTATTTGGAAGTTGGACCCAGAGGAGGAACGGTAAAAGATCCTCGTATTGTTAATATTGATAAGGGTGATCGCTTACCACCAACATCTGAATCCGGAAATAATTGGAAGAAAATCAATTGACTCAAAATAATCAATAAAAATCCTAATTTAATTTGGAGGTTAAAAAATGTGGAATAGAAATCAATATTCTGGCCCCGGAGGCGGACTGTACACGGGTCCAGGGGGCGGACTGTATACCGGTCCCGGTGGTGGAGCATATACCGGTCCTGGTGGCGGACTGTACACAGGTCCTGGTGGCGGACTGTACACAGGTCCTGGCGGTGGACTGTATACCGGCCCTGGTGGCGGATTATATACCGGTCCTGGCGGTGGTTTATATACTGGACCTGGCGGTGGACTATATACCGGTCCTGGCGGTGGTTTATACACAGGTCCAGGGGGCGGAGCATACACCGGTCCAACATCTTACAGCAGTAACATACCACCTTGGCAGATATTTGTAAGAGAATTAGAAAAACGAGGATTGTCGAGAGAAGCTAAAATGATAAGAAGTAGAATTAATCTTTAAAACATTTACTCTTTTCATAATATAAAATAAAGTTTGCTTGCATTTTTTTGTAAGTAAGCTTTATTCTTATTTCAAAATGTAATCGTAACATAGGAATGCCCTCTTTTGGTTTACCTCTTTTCATAAATACATATTTCACAACATACTTAATCGACACTGACACTGCACTAAAAAAGACAAAAAGACAACGCGTAACATATGTCAATTTTGGATACACCCAAATTAGACATAATTAAAGAAAAAACGTAGGCTTCTATTTTCGATACATGATTTTATCCGATTATGGTATATAATCGTTTATTTCTGGCGGTCATAAAAAAGAACCCTATGGGTATAGGGTTCTTCATACATGATTTTATCCAATTTCATGTATTTATTTAGACTTTAATAATCGAAGACCATTTAATATCACGACTAAGGTACTTCCTTCATGAACAATCACACTAATGGCTATATCCGTTAATCCTACTAAGCTTACGGTAATTAGAAAAGCGACAACTACCATTGAGAAAATAATATTTTGCCAAATAACTCGATTCATTTTTAAAGAAATTTCATGAGCTTTTACCAATTTAGACAAATCATTTTTCATTAATACTAGATCAGATACATCTACTGCAACATCCGTACCCTCTCCCATAGCAATTCCAACATCTGCCTTCACAAGAGCAGGTGCGTCGTTTATACCATCTCCCACCATAGCGGTTATACCATAGGTTTCTTTTTGTTCATTGATAATGTTAGATTTATCTTCTGGCATGACGTTTGCAATTACTTGATCTACTCCTAATTGTTTACCAACAGCTTGCCCTGTCATTTCAGAATCCCCAGTAATTAAAGTGGTATGGATACCACACTTCTTAAAGTAATCTATAGTTGCTTTCGCATGTTCACTTGGAATATCCATTAATGCTATCAGGCCGATTACTTTTTCATTTTCTGATACATATACAACCGTATTACCTTCTGAAGCCCATTCTTTATTCAAACGTGTATAGTCATCCGATACAGCCTCAAAAGAAGTTGGTTTACCTATACGATAAGTGTTTTCGTTATAATCGCCTATTAAACCTTTTCCAATCTGATTTTCCACTTCAATAGCTAGTTTATTTTTTGGTTCAAACTTGTCTAAAATAGCACTTGCTAACGGGTGATTTGATTCTTTTTCAAGAGCCACTACGATATCAATCATATTTTCCTCGTTCACAGAATCAGAAAAGTAATAATTGGTTACTTCCGGTTTCCCTTTAGTTAATGTTCCTGTTTTATCAAAGGCAATGGCTTGAATATCCGCTAATTGGGACAAATAGGCACTTCCTTTTGAAAGTACGCCTCTTTTTGCTAGATTAGAAGTGGCTGACAATGTTACGGATACGGTAGCTGCTGCTAAAGCACACGGAGAAGCTGCGACTAAAAGGACTAATCCTCTATAAATACTTTGTGACCATGTCAAATCAAACAGCATAGGAGCAAGTAAAATGAAGAGTGGGATTGCAATTAAAACAAATTTAACATACTTAGGCTCAAACTTTTGGATAATACTAGACGCTTTTGTTTGATTCTCTTGATTTTGATTCACTAGTTGTAAAATCTTTGAAAAGACAGTATCGTTAGTTTCTTTTGGACGCAACGGATGAGATGAATCCTTGATTGACTTGGTTGAAGTCCATTTCTTTTGGTAGTCCATCTTTTCGGAGGAGTCCGTTTGAATGTTCATTTAATCCCCGTTGGGAAGGCGTTCCTGGGTCTGCGAAATAAATATCAATATCATTCGTATTACTAATACTTTTCCAATTAGAGAATTCTTTTCCACAATCAAAGGTAATTGATTTGAAAAGATTTTTGGGTACGGATTGAAGCCATTCATTAATCGAATTTTCAATATCAACTGCCTTACGGCCTTCTGGTTTCAAGGCGATAATGGCTTTTGAAAGTCGCTCAACGAGTGTGATGACGACACTTTTATGGTGGATGCCGACAATCGTATCACCCTCTAAATGTCCAAATTCTTCTTCGAAAACGACATAATCTTTTTTACGTTCAGAAATATTTCTTTTGAATGTCTGTTTTCCACGTTTTTCCTTATAACCATTTGGTTTTCGTTTTCCTTGCATCGGTAAATGTAAAACATTGAATTCTCCCGTCTTAAACCGGCGATAGAGGGGTACTTACTGAACAAGAGAAGGTTCGCTCTGCACGGCCAATAATGACGTCTGGGGTCCAACCTTCAGTTGATCTTTTTGCAATGTATTCTTTTTCCTCAGCAGGAAAAATGATTTCGGTTCTCCCACAACGTCGCTTATTTTCTTTGTATTGTTCAAAGTATTCAAGTGCTGTTCCACCACATTTGAGAAAGTTATAGACATTGTAAATTGTTTGGCGTCCACGTTTAAGCTGCTTCGCAACGATAGCAACCGGAGTTTCTTGATGAAAATATGCTTCTATCATTACAAGCTCGTTTGGTGTAAGATGGGTATAAGTCATTTATGTTCACTCTCCTTGTATGCTTTAGCGGGTATTACAATTTGAGTGTAACATAAATGGCTTTTTTATTTGTCTCGCTTAATTATACAAACGGCGAATTATAAATAACTCATAAAAAATATTTTGACTTTCAAAATCACTTTTGCTACCAGAAGTTGAGGCGAAGTGTTTTAAGCATAGTTGTACCCTAGTTTGACCGTTAAAAATAAATAACGATCGCTAGAGTGCAACTATGTTTGTTTGCCCTACCGTCAGCGTCGGCTTGGCCTCTCACATCCATTACCGTCGGGATTATCTCCGTTACATACCCTTACAAAATACGCCCTGTAAGCATTGCATGAAACCACCGTGCATTTGCACCGTATTTCCGCCCTAGCCGTTCAAATCGGTCGCTACCACCATTCAGAAACACGTGCGGTAATGGAAGGTTTGGAGGAAGCTATCCAGACCACTAACGATTGTCCCTATCGTCGTACGTTTCACTCAGATCAAGGTTGGGCGTATCAAATGAAAGCTTATAGAAACAAATTGAAGGAGTACAAAATCTTTCAAAGCATGTCTCGGAAAGGGAACTGCTTAGATAATTCACTTATGGAGAATTTTTTTGGCTTATTAAAACAAGAGATTTTTCACGGGAAAGTTTATAACTGTTTCGAGGAATTAAAATCAGCCATCGATAGCTATATCTATTACTACAATAATGAACGGATAAAACAGAAATTAAACTGGCAAAGTCCCGTCCAATTTCGTAAAACAACCGTTACGGTTGTGTAAAAATATCATTTTAGAGCATGAAAAAAAGAGTGGATTTCTCCACTCCAAAAAAGTCTAACTTTTGGGGGTCACTACATTTTTGATCCTTTTTATTTGATTAATTATATCCAGCTGGATAATAATTTTGGGGGCAACATTTCTATCTTACTATTATCTTCCTAAAGTAGTAGACTTTCTTATTGGGAAAAATTACAACAAAAAGGAGTGGCTTAGTTGACAACTCCTTTTTGTTTACAAATCAATTGGATATCTATAAATTGTATTTTCTAACGAATTTTATAGACATTAAAAAATTAATTTGACGTTAAATACTTCCTCCAGAAAGTATTGAGATTGGTAAAATATAATCCTTATTTGTCTTTTCGCCTTTAATTTTTTTCAGAAGAATATCCACAATAAGACTTGCAATTTCATCAATTGGTTGTCTTATTGTTGTCAATTGTGGGAAAAATTTCTCAATGAAAGAGGTACCATCGTATCCAATAATTTTTAAATCTTCTGGGATATTAAGTTTAAGTTGATGAGCAATTTTCATAGTGAGAATGGCTGTTAAATCATCAGAAACAAAAATACCATCTGGTTTGTGATTTATAATAGTTGACTTTATTTCCATTTCACGACGGATAGTAGACAGATTATTAGGAATTTTGAAAATTTTTCCATTTGGATTTTGAAAAGAAAAACCTAGTACACGTAATTCTGTGGGAGAATCCGTGTTATCATTTCCTGTAATCATAATGGTATTTTGACAACCATTTTTTTGTAAAGTCTTAGCTGCAAGTTTTCCCCCTTCAAAGTTATCTGAAGAAACAATGGAAACATTAGGAGCTAAATTTCTATCAAAAGCAACAATAGGTGCTCTCACACGCTCATAATCAGCAATTCCAAGATTATGGCTTGATGAGATTATGCCATCAACTTGGTTGGCTTCAAGCATTTCAATGTATTCTCTCTCTTTAGCAGGATCATTTTGACTATTGCAAATAATCGTTTTATATCCATGTTTAAATAACTCGATTTCAAGATACTCAATGAGTTCAGAGTAAAAGATATTACTAATATTAGGAAAAATAAGACCAATAAGCTGAGGTGACTTTCCTTGAAGTCCACGTGCTAAATTATTTGGTTTATAACCAAGAGTTTTCATAGCTTCATGAACTTTTTGTTTTGTTTTTTCTGATAAATATCCCTTATTATTAATGACGCGTGAAACGGTTGTTGGGCTAACTCCAGCTAATTCAGCGACATCAGTTAATTTTGCTACCATTTTGATATTTTAATTCAAAGTATTTTCCAGTCGGTTCGCCTGATTTGATTTGAATACCATTTTGGTGATTTTCAGGGAATACACGACTAGTAAACACTTTTTCTCCTTTATTAATAAAAATCTCAATGATTGAGTTATCTACAAAAATGTTAGCAGTTGTTTCTTTAGTATCAATTGAGCATTCACGAATCGTACCAAAGTCAGTGGCATATTGAATGCCTGCTTTGCTGCGATCTAAAATGATTTTTCCTTCTTTGGTATCTACAATCAAGCTAAGTCCATTTCCTTTACTATCAGAGAAAAGAAGTAACTCCGATTTCTGATTTGGAGGAAAAGTTAGTTCAAGCTCATAAGTATTATTTGTTTCTGCTTTTGCTGTAAATTGTTCAGAACTAGCACGTAATGATGTAATAGCTTCTACTGGATATTGGTAAAGTTTACCATCTTTTATTGAAAGTTCTTTTACAAGACTCATTGCTCCCTGATAATTATACTTGTCAGTTGGATAATCAATGTCGGGAAGACCAATCCAACTAACAATTAGCGTACGTCCGTCGGGAGTATTAAATCCTTGAGTAGCGTATGCTTCAAATCCATAATCAAGGTTTTGAATTTCAGAAGCACCCACAAGTTTTATATTTTCTGTATCAAACGATTGACATATTTTAAAAGTATTTGGATAGATATTATCATAATTAAGTTCAGATTTATCCAGTCCTTGAGGACAATAAATTATAACAGGTTTTTCATCTACAAATAAAAGATTTGGACACTCAATCATGTATTCTGAACCAGTGCTGCCAAAATCAAGGTTACCAACTTCTTCCCAGGTTTCAACATTATTGTCAGTAGCTTTATAAACCTTGATAAATCCTGATTTTTCTAGATTTTGTGCTCCAACAATTGTATATAATTGTCCTTTATAATTAAAAATTTGTGGATCACGAAAGTGTTCTGTTACATCAGCAGGTTTATGAATAAGAATATTCTCACATTTCGTAATATTGTGGTCTTTATCCATCCACGCCCCGATTTGAAGCGTATCACGTATCCATTTTTTATCACGAACGTTTCCTGTATAGAATAAAAATAACTTACCATCTACTTCATAAGCAGAACCAGAATAAGCGCCGTGACTATCATGTTCGGTATCAGGACGGAGCTCTGCTCCCGTTACATAAAAATGAACTAAATCATCTGATTCAGTGTGTATCCATTCCTTTAAACCATGAGCAGCTCCAAATGGCCAATTTTGATAGAAGAGATTATATTTTCCATTAAAAAAAGAAAAACCATTGGGATCGTTTAATAATCCTGTTCTAGGCTCAATATGATAACTAGCATGCCAAGGTGATTGATTTACATTTTCGTTGATTTTTGCAATCTCTTCCTTGCTCCAATCAGAATAAGCGCGGTATCGAGTTTCTTGAGGTAAATTCATAGTCTTCTCCTCCTTTAGTTTATCTGTCTACAACTAGCATGGTAAACGTTTTCCGCTTAAAAATCAATTATTTTTAAGTAAAAATTCAAAAATATGGTAAACGTTTGACACATTTATAAAATGTGCTAAAATGTAAGTGAATTCAATCGAAGCGTTTTCGCTAGATGCTAAAAAAGTATAAAAGGAGTTAATGTAATGAATTATAGTAAGGTAGCTTCCGACGTAATACAAGCAGTCGGAAAAGATAACCTTGTTGCAGCCGCACACTGTGCAACACGTCTTCGTCTCGTACTAAAGGATGATACGAAAGTTGACCAAAAAGCATTAGATAAAAATCCGGATATAAAAGGTACATTTAAAATTGATGGTCAATATCAAGTTATTATTGGAGCTGGTGATGTTAACTTTGTTTATGATGAACTTATAAAAAAAACTGGTCTTTCAGAAATTTCAACAGATGATTTAAAACAAATCGTTAGTAACGGTAAAAAATTTAATCCAATTGTGGCATTGATTAAATTGCTATCAGATATTTTTGTACCAATCATTCCTGCCCTTGTTGCAGGTGGTTTGTTGATGGCATTGCGAAACTTTTTGACATCAGCTGGACTTTTTGGACCTAAATCAATTGAAGAAATGTATCCTATTATCAAGGGTCTCTCCTCTATGATTCAACTTATGTCAGCTGCACCATTCATGTTCTTACCAATTTTAGTAGGTATTTCAGCTGCTAAACGTTTTGGAGCAAACCAATTTCTTGGTGCTGTAATTGGTATGATCATGACAACACCAGATCTTGGTGGTTCAACTGAATATTGGAATATTTTTGGTTATCATGTTTCACAAACAAACTATGCTTATCAAGTTATTCCAGTTTTAGCAGCTGTTTGGATATTATCTATATTAGAAAAATTCTTTCATAAAAAATTGCCATCATCTATTGACTTTACATTCACGCCATTATTATCAGTAATGATTACTGGATTTTTGACTTTCACAGTTATTGGCCCTGTAATGTTATTGTTGTCTAATGGAATTACAGACATTATTGTTTGGCTATATAACACTACTGGATTTATTGGAATGGGTATTTTTGGAGGAACATATTCACTTATAGTCATGACTGGTTTACATCAATCATTTCCAGCTATTGAAACTCAATTACTTTCAGCGTGGACAAATGGTATCGGACATGGAGACTTTATCTTTGTAGTTGCATCTATGGCAAACGTTGCTCAAGGTGCTGCAACATTTGCCATTTGGTTCTTAACTAAAAATTTTAAGACAAAAAGTCTTGCTTCCTCTGCGGGTGTCTCAGCACTTCTTGGAATTACAGAGCCTGCCTTGTTCGGAGTTAACTTAAAATACCGCTTTCCATTCTTTTGTGCTTTAATTGGTTCAGGAATTGCTGCAGCAGTAGCAGGATTACTTAAAGTAGTTGCTGTTTCACTTGGTTCAGCAGGTTTCCTGGGATTTCTTTCAATTAATGCAACATCTATTCCATTTTACGTAATGTGTGAATTAATTAGCTTTGCAGTTGCTTTTGCAATTACTTACTTCTACGGTAAAACAAAAGCTGCTGGTATCTTTGAAGCAGAAGCAATTGCTGAACAAACACCAGTTAATTATTCAAAAGTAGCAACAACAGATCCAATATCTACTGATGTTGAATCAACACAAACAAAAGTTTCATCAGAAACAATTGTTAGTCCCATTTCTGGTAAAGTGATTAGTCTTTCTTCAGTAAATGATCCAGTCTTTTCATCAGAAGCTATGGGAAAAGGGATTGCCATTAAACCAAATGGAAACACGGTCCATTCTCCAGTAGATGGTACTATTCAACTCACGTTTGAAACTGGACATGCTTATGGTATTAAATCAAATAATGGTGCTGAAGTTCTAATTCATATTGGTATTGATACTGTATCAATGGGAGGAAAAGGATTTACACAAAAAGTTACTACTAATCAAAAAGTTAGAAAAGGCGATATTCTTGGAACATTTGACCGTTCAATGATTGAGAAAGAAGGTCTTGATGATACAACAATGATTATTGTGACCAATACTTCGGATTATTCAGAAGTAAATATAGTAGCTGAAAATACAGTCACTGAGGGTACTGATTTACTTGAAATCAAATAAATATATTTTCCTGAGTAAAGATGGAATTTTCTTTCCAAAATCAAATAATATAGATTAATCAAATATTTGAGAATAACATTTTATTTAATCTTTTCATATATCAATTGTATGAAAAATTATTAGAATTTTAAAAAATGATAAAAATTCAAAAAGAAAAAATAGTAGTTATTTACTTATCATGTTACTAAATAAAAAAATAATTTAAATATGATATATAGTCATTTATTTAGTGATTTCATTCTAAAATAAAGGGAGAAATGTCTATGCTATACGGTGCAATTGAAGCAGGCGGCACAAAATTTGTGTGTGCCATTGGCGATGAAGAAATGACGATCAAGGAAAGAGTGAGCTTTCCGACAACGACACCTGAGGAAACAATGCCTTTAGTCATTGACTTCTTCAAACAATACCAAGCAGATTTAGCAGGGATTGGGATTGGCTCATTTGGGCCTATCGATATCCATCGCGATTCCGCCACTTATGGGTACATTACCTCGACCCCGAAATTGGCATGGCAAAATTTTGATTTCATCGGTACCATGAAAAAAGAATTTCCGATCCCGATTTCTTGGACAACAGATGTCAATGCGGCTGCCTATGGTGAGTATGTCTTCGGCAGTGGCAAAGGATTGAGCAGTGTCGTTTACTATACGATCGGTACGGGTGTTGGCGGCGGTGCCTTACAAGAAGGGCGCTTTATCGAAGGGTTTAGTCATCCAGAAATGGGGCATATGCTCGTCGTCCCTCATCCAAAAGATGACTTTGCTGGCAGCTGTCCATTTCATGGCAACTGTTTAGAAGGGATGGCCGCTGGACCCGCCATCGAAAAACGCTTAGGGAAAAAAGGACAAGAGGTTGCAGAAGATGATCCTTATTGGGAAATCGAAGCCTCCTATATTGCTCAATGTGCCTACAATACAACCTTGATGTTTTCTCCAGATGTGATCATTTTTGGCGGTGGTGTGATGAAACAACGCCATATGCTGCAAAACGTCCACGACGCATTTGCAAAATTGGTCAATGGGTATGTCGAAACACCTGAGTTAAGCAAATATATCGTGACCCCAGCATTAGAAGACAACGCTGGAACGCTCGGTTGTTTGGCATTGGCTCGAGAAGCGGTCTTACATTCATAAACGAAAAAAGGCTCTTCGACATTTAGTGTTGGTAGAGAAAGATACAACTGAAAATTTAGTCATAACCAGTTAGGCAGAGTGCTTAACTGGTTTTTGTTTTACTTGGAAGATCAAGCCTTGAATGAGATAAATTCTTGCTCGAAAGTTATGGAAATTTCGATAGCCGTAGGCCACTTGTATTGTGCAATAGTTTTTTACAAAAAAAAGGGGGTGCGGATATTTTTTTGGACCTTTTTAACAAATATATCTTTGCTTCTTCCGATATTGAAGAGGGCTTAGCCCTCCTAAAGATAACTTAATTCGTTGATTATTATACCAATGAATATAATCATCCAATTTGTTTATAAACTGATTGATTGTTGTATTCTTCCAGTCACGTTGATAAAACATCTCGTTTTTTAATCGTCCAAAGAAACCTTCGCACGCTGAATTATCTGGTGAATAACCCTTTTTAGACATAGAGTGAAGCAAGTTGGCTTTGTTCCAATAGTCCAACTAACAATAGCACCATCGTAACAATCGACAAGTGGTGATAAGTAGATTTTCCCTGCGGGAATTCTAAATTCAGTAATATCTGTTAACCATTTTTCATTTGGCTTCCTTGCTTTAAAATTCCGATTTAATAAATTGGGGTGTGCAGGAGAAATTTCCCCAGCATACGAAGAATACTTTTTTCGTCTAGAAAATTTAACAAATAGATTTTCCTCAGTCATCAATCTACGTACAACTTTTTCAGAAAGCTTTTTACCCATATTTTTTAAAGCTTGGTGAATTCTACGGTAACCATACGCACAGAAGTTATGATTGAAAATCGTGATAATTAATTGACGTTCTTTGTAATACTTATCTGGTTTCTCAAGTGCTTGTTTTTGATAAAAATAGCTGCTTTTAGGCAACTGGAGCTGTTGAAGAAGCTCTTTCAAGGTGAACTGATTTCGTAAGGCATCAATCAATATCGTTTTTTCTTGATTTGATAGACAAAGAAGATTGACGCCTTTTTCTTTTTTTAGCAGTTCAGCCGCTCCTTCGAGTAATGCTTTTTCGAGCTGTAATTGGTGTACTTGTTTTTGTAAGTCTTCTACTTCCTTTAAAAGTAGCTCTTTTTGTTTTTCCTGATTTTTTAAAGTCATACGCAATGGAAAATCCTTTCCAAGAACCGTGTTTTTCCATTGATATAGAGTAACTCTACTAATTCCTTCAGATTCGGCTAAATTTTTCCTATTAGTTTGCGGTTTATAGAATTTTTTCAACACAGCTTCTTTTTGATCTTGTGTTAACTTTACCGCACTTTTTCGGAGTTTTCTAGCTCCTGGTGCAAGTTCTTCACACCACTGCCGCAAGGACTCTCTATTAGGATAACCAAGCATGCGAATGGTTCGTGCATAACATTGACCATATTCAAAATAATGATTCACCGCTATTCGTTTTTGTTCTTCAGAATACTTTGATTTTTTTCGGTGCTCCTGATGGAGCTCTCCGGATTCCAAATACTCTTTATACCATTTCCGTAGTGCACCAATCGACGGATACCCTAATTCTCGAATGGTTGCAGCATAAGAGCAATCGTATTTTAAAAATAACTGAATTGCCCTTACACGCTCTTTGTGGGAAAACACACGGACATTCCTCCTAAGTTTATTTTTTCGTCCAGGATTATGTCCGCACCCCCTTGCTTTCTGATGACTTATTCTGGTTCTTTGAGTGTCAATG
>NZ_JBFOEF010000021.1:0-13631 GCF_040886645.1 Enterococcus sp. GC34 | reverse complement strand
ATCACTCGCTTTTTTTGTTAGATTATCAATTGTTGAATAAATATTCATTATTATGTATATTTATTTTGTGATTTTATGGATATTAAATATATAATATATCGAATGGAGGTAGAAAGTATACAACTTCGCAAAAAAATCTTAATTTCTGAAGAGACTTTTTCAAAATTTTGTTGAAAAGAAGGCGCATTTTTACCATAGTTTCTTCACATTTAACGGCTATTATTTAAACATACCCGATAAACAAAACCCTAACAAAACACTTTTTCATTTTTTAACTCCTCCGCCCGCCCTTCCCCAAAGGGCGGGTTGTTTTTTTTGCGTTAAAGCAGTTGGCATTTTGCGGGGAAAGGATTATCATTATAGAAGAAGTATATAGAAAAAGGCGGCGAGAAGATGGGACGTTGGCAAGAATTACAACAAGCAATGAGTGCTGGTGTAGAGGCGGCGATTGACGCTGGCTGGGACCGCCAAGCTGTTTATGGATTAGTGGAAAGCGCCATAAAAGACACGCGTTTCTTGCCACTTAAGCAAGCGAAAACAGCAGTCGCGGAACTGTTTTCTGAAGTGGAAGAAGTGGGCTCTTCAGCGTATGAGCGATTATTTCGCTTTTCAGCTTATCGTCCGCAAGAAAAGCTCTCGTTACTTTTATGGCAATTAGGTGCAGTGTTGGATCAGCATGGCATGTTGCAATTAGTAGGACCTTATCGTTTCTCGAAGACGATTGCACCGCATGCGACGTTTTGGCACTTACTGGCAAAAACAGTTCAAAAAGCCTATCCGTTAGGTCTTCTTGGGAGCTTTAATCAAGAGAAAGCGAAAAAGATACATCAATTGAGAATGTATATTGATCGTCAAAATATTACGTATATCCGCGATTTTTTTAAACAAGAAGGGGACACCGATGAACAGGCATTAAAACGTTATGTTTTTGCGGCCAAGCCGCAAGGAATGGGCGGGCGAAAACTGAAAAAAAGCTCTGCTCGTTTGCATAACAAATACCCTGAGGGGGCATCTTATTCTTTAATTAATAAGAAACGATTGACGCCTAATTTTCACAGTGAGTTTATTTTGAATGAAGAAGGGACCTTTGTAACCCAGTGGGATGTGTTAGTTGAGGACTGGCGAGGCAGATTAATTAGTAATCCAGCCTATTATCAAGCAGCCAAAAACAGTGAATACCAGGAAAAAGTCTTGAATGGTGAATCGTTTAATTATGCAAATCGGAATAATCGTACCCATGAATTACTAGATAGTTCACCACCAGGGAGATTTGATCATCAATTACGAAAAACAGCCAAAAAAGGTTGGTTAAGTCCCCGTATCCAAGAATACGACTACCGCAGAGAACGACAAATAAAGTGCGATGATTATAGTAAGTAAAACAAGCCAATGTTTCACATGAAACATTGGCTTGTTTTAATCTTAGAGAAAGGCGGTTTTCGTTGCCGCCAATTGAACATTTTGGCCCATGGCTAGAGACTTTTTACCACATAAAAAGGCGGATTTTTCTTTTATCATTCAGGCAAAAGTCTTCCGAAAAGCATTGCAAGAAATTGCTATTTGCGTTAAAGTAGGAAAAGATGATTGTGAAACATTTTTCTGTTTCACAAAAAAGGAAGGAGTCTTTATGCTACCCGAAGAATTTAGACAACTATTAGCCGCAAAAGGCATTGAATTGACAGACCAACAGATGACACAATTTGACCAATATTTCCATTTATTAGTAGAATGGAATGAAAAAATGAATTTAACAGCCATTACAGAAGAAAAAGAAGTTTATTTGAAACATTTCTATGATTCTGTTTCGTTGGCATTCTTTGAAGATTTTGCCAGTGACAAAGCCATTTGTGATGTTGGCGCAGGCGCAGGATTTCCAAGTATTCCTTTGAAAATTGTTTTTCCTTCATTAAATGTCACAATTGTTGACTCTTTAAATAAACGAATTACTTTCCTAACAGAGTTGGTGAATCAACTAGGTTTGGCTAATGTTTCTTTGTATCATGATCGTGCAGAAACATTTGGTCAAAAAGCAGAATTTCGTGGCGCGTTTGATTACGTTACAGCGCGAGCAGTTGCACGGTTGAATGTTTTAAGTGAACTGTGTTTACCCTTAGTTAAAAAAGAAGGCTATTTTTTAGCCTTAAAAGCATCGAAAAGTGAAGAAGAAATTAATGAAGCAAAACCTGCAATCGCTACATTAGGCGGTCAATTTCAAAAAGAAGTTGGTTTTACTTTGCCGATTACGGCAGACGAACGCCACATTGTCGTGATTCAAAAGAAAAAAGAAACCCCTAAAAAATATCCCAGAAAACCTGGATTACCAAATAAACAACCGATTAAATAAGATGGAGGCACACACATGACACGAATTATTTCTGTAGCGAACCAAAAAGGCGGCGTTGGTAAAACAACGACCACTGTAAATTTAGGCGCATGTTTAGCAAACTTAGGCAAAAAAGTCTTACTGATCGACATTGATGCACAAGGAAATGCTACCAGTGGCATGGGTGTCCCTAAACCAGATGTCGCACACGATGTGTATGATGTCCTTGTAAATGAAGAACCAATCACTAGCGTGGTTCAACATACCAGCCGTGAAAATTTAGATATTGTCCCTGCAACTATTCAATTAGCAGGCGCCGAAATTGAATTAACTTCAATGATGGCTCGAGAATCGCGCTTGAAATTAGCAATTGATGAAGTAAGAGACATGTATGATTTCGTTTTAATTGATTGCCCGCCTTCTCTAGGGCATTTAACAATCAATGCTTTTACAGCAAGTGATTCGATTCTAATTCCTGTTCAATGTGAATATTACGCATTAGAAGGCTTGAGTCAATTGCTAAATACGATTCGCTTGGTTCAAAAACATTTTAACCCTGAATTGAAAATTGAAGGGGTCTTGTTAACCATGTACGATGCTCGGACCAATTTAGGTGCCGAAGTCGTGGAAGAAGTCCGTAAATATTTCCGTGAAAAAGTCTATGACACGATTATTCCAAGAAATGTCCGTTTATCCGAAGCACCAAGTCATGGTTTACCAATCATTGACTATGATATTCGCTCAAAAGGTGCCGAAGTGTATCAAGCACTAGCAAAGGAAGTGTTGGAGAATGAATAAAGGCAAAGGTTTAGGCAGAGGCATCGATGCCTTGTTTCAAGATATCGCAAAGCTAGAAGATGTCGACGTTAAGAACGAACAAGTGACAGAAATTCTATTAAACGAACTTCGTCCCAATCCTTACCAACCGCGGAAAACATTTGATGAAACCTCTTTACAAGAACTTGCAAACTCGATTCTACATTCCGGTGTGTTTCAACCGATTATTGTCCGTAAATCGGCAGTTAAAGGCTATGAAATTATTGCAGGTGAGCGTCGGTTCCGGGCTTCTAAATTAGCCGGCAAAGAAAAAATTCCTGCAATTATTCGCGAATTTGATGAAGAATCCATGATGCAAGTTGCTGTTTTGGAAAACTTACAAAGGGAAGATTTAAATCCGCTAGAAGAAGCAGAAGCCTATGAAATGCTAATGAAAAATTTGAAATTAACACAAGCGGAAGTCGCAGAACGTTTAGGAAAAAGTCGCCCGTATATTGCCAATTATTTACGGTTGCTAACCTTACCAGATGCGGTCAAAGCAATGGTTCAAAAACAAAGCATGTCAATGGGTCAAGCACGGACGTTATTAGGCTTGAAGAACAAAGAACAGCTATTACCATTAGCTAATCGTTGTATTAAAGACAATTTAACGGTTCGACAATTAGAACAACTTGTCGCTGAATTAAACGAAACACAAGGCAAAAAGGGCAAAAAAGCGAAAAAAGCCATCAAAGAAAAACCCATTTATATTCGTGAAAGTGAAGACCGTTTAATGGATAAATTTGGGACAACCGTAGCAATTCAAGAAAAAGAAGGCAAAGGAAAAATTGAAATTGAGTACTTGTCCTCTTCGGATTTGGCTAGGATTTTAGATATTTTAGATATTCATTTTGACGAGGAATAAGAAGCAAGGTGAGAAAGTAAGATAGAAAGTCACAAATCCTTTTGCTAGTTTCGTTAAAAAATGGTATTGTAATCATGGTATTTTTATATAAGTAAGAGAAGAAAGAAGGCTTGGAACATGTATGATTTAGGCGATATTGTCGAAATGAAAAAGCCGCATGCTTGCCAAGCAAATCGTTGGCAAATCATTCGCATGGGCGCTGATATCAAAATCAAGTGCACGAATTGCGGGCATATTGTCATGATGCCGCGTCGTGATTTTACTAAAAAATTAAAAAAAGTAATCGAGAAAAAAGCAGACTAATGCTTTGATGCCTCTAATAGAAAAGAGAATAGACTGAGAGAAAGAGTGGAAAACAAATGGCACTAACAGCTGGAATTGTCGGCTTACCAAACGTTGGTAAATCGACCCTATTTAACGCAATTACAAAAGCAGGAGCAGAAGCTGCAAATTATCCCTTTGCAACGATTGATCCGAACGTCGGCATGGTTGAAGTACCAGATGCCCGTTTACAACGCTTGACAGAACTAGTAAAACCGAAAAAAACAGTTCCCACAACGTTTGAATTTACAGACATCGCTGGAATTGTTAAAGGTGCCAGCAAAGGAGAAGGGCTGGGAAATCAGTTTTTAAGTCACATTCGCCAAGTAGATGCGATCTGTCACGTGGTTCGTTGTTTTGATGACGAAAATATCATGCGTGAACAAAATCGGGATGCGGATTTCGTTGATCCTTTAGCAGACATTGATACAATTAATTTAGAGCTAATTTTAGCAGATTTAGATTCAATCAATAAGCGCTATACTCGCGTGGCTAAAATGGCGAAAGCAAAAGATAAAGAAGCGGTGGAAGAATTAGCTGTTTTAGACAAAATTAAACCAGTTTTAGAAGAAGGTTTATCTGCTCGTACGATTGAATTTACGCCAGAAGAAGAGAAAATTGTTAAATCTCTTTTCTTATTAACCACAAAGCCGGTCCTTTATGTAGCAAATGTTTCAGAAGATGAAGTGGCGGATCCAGACAACAACGAGTATGTACAACAAGTTCGTAATTTTGCAACCAGTGAAAATGCGGAAGTAATCGTGGTTAGTGCGCGAGCAGAAGAAGAAATTGCTGAATTGGATTCTGAAGAAGACAAGGCTGAATTTTTAGAAGCAATGGGTATTGAACAATCTGGCTTAGATCAATTGATTCGTGCGGCTTACGATTTGTTAGGCTTAGCTACCTACTTTACAGCTGGTGAACAAGAAGTTCGTGCGTGGACGTTCCGTAAGGGAATCAAGGCACCTCAAGCAGCTGGGATTATCCACAGTGATTTTGAACGAGGCTTCATTCGTGCGGAAACTGTTTCTTATGAAGACCTAGATAAATATGGCAATATGCAAGCTGCCAAAGAAGCGGGCCGTGTTCGTTTAGAAGGAAAAGACTACGTCGTTCAAGATGGCGATGTTATGTTGTTCCGTTTTAACGTTTAAGAAAAGACCCATGCCCAACAAGCAATTTGTTTTGGGCTAAGCCCACATATTTAAGGCCATTCAGCCGTTTAGAAAGAGGTTCCCTCTACATGAGGGTGAGGAGGATACAACTATGGAAGCAGAAGCATTACGAGCAATCGTGGCTGAGAATCGTCAATTAGAACAGAATTTGACTAAAAGAAATGAACAATACATTTTTGACTTAAAAAAATCATTAAAAGCGGCTAATTTATCTGAAGAAGAGCTAGCATTGGCTCTACACGGTATTTTGCCAGAATTAGTAGCCGGTCAAAAAACAGGCAAAACAGCCCGTCAGTTATTTGGCACTGTTTCAGAACGGACGGAAGCAATTTTAAATAAACCAGCAGAAGTCAAAGAACCAGCGGGCTGGATGATTTGGCTCGACAATACCTTACTATTGCTTGGTTTATTAACAATCATGTTAGCGGCGATGTCTCTATTTTCAAAAGGAACCGCACAGCCTCTCGGATTAACCACATATATCTTAGGTGCGATGGCTGGGGGTTATGTTTTCTATCTAATGCACAAATATGTTTACCGTTTTGATCGTCAAGGTGGCGACAAAAGCAAACGTCCTGGTTGGTTAAAAACGACCGCCATTCTATTTGGTGGGATGTTCTTGTGGATTGCAGTTTTCGCCGGTTCAGCGATGCTGCCACCAGTGATCAATCCCATCTTAGATCCGATGATTGCTTTAGTAATCGGTGCGTTAGCCTTTGTAGCACGCTATTTCTTCAAGAAAAAATACAATATTCAAGGTAGTTTCATGACACGTCAATAAACGGCGCGCGCTCAATTGTGAATGCGCTCGGCTGACGCAGAAACTGCAACAAGCAAAGTCGCTCTCTCAATAGAGCGTTTTAACAGTTAAAGCCTGGGGGATTAGTCGAAAAAACTAGTGTCCCAGGCTTCTGTTTTCAGAAGTTTGCTAAAGAAAGGAGCCTCTTATGGGACAACAAGTGAAGTCTTGGTGCCGTCAACACGAGCGGCTACTCATTTTTATTAGTTTTCTCTTATTAAGTGGACTTTCTCTTTATTTTGTCTATTTTCAAGAGAATTTTTTACGAGCAAGTGATTTCCGCTTTCATCAAAATCGGGTGGAAGGTCTCGCATTAGCAATTAAAAACAACGACTGGTTTCCTAAAATCAATTATTTTTTCTTGGGAGGCTATGGCTATGCCTCTAGTTTGTTTTATCCAGATGCGTATCTTTATTTGCCTGCGCTTTTGCGTGTTCTGGGGCTTTCCTTTGTCGCTAGTATGGCGATTTTTGTGTTTGCGGTAAACTTGGCAACATTTAGTCTTACTTATTATGCAGGCCGATTAATGGCGCTCTCTAAAAAAAGAAGCTATCTCTTTGCCATTTTGTATGGCTTATCTATTTACCGCATGCAAGACTTGTTTAATCGCCAAGCGTTAGGAGAATTTTTGGCGCTAAGTTTTTTTCCGTTGGTCTTAGCGAGCCTGTTTTTATTACGAAAGGGAACCACGAAATGTTGGCCGTTGTTAACGCTGGCGATGACTGGGATTGGGTTGGCTCACTTTATTTCTATTGAAATGGTTTCTATTTGGATTGGGTTATACATTCTGTTTTATTGGCAGCAGTTTTTTAAAAAGGAGGTCCTGTGGGCATTAGCGAAGGCTGCAGGTCTGACACTGCTTTGGCTGGCCTTTTATCTTTTACCAGTTGCTGAACAAATGAAAAATCAAGTGTTTAAAGTTACGTCCAATCCACTCACTTATATTTCCGAAAGAAGTTATCCTATTGTTTCTCTTTTCATTAATAGTTTAAAGAGCAGTGTTTTTCACGCGAAAACAGCGAATCTAGGAACCCTTTTGTTTGTGGGGCTTGTTGTAGCAGTGGTTTCGCTTGCCAGCAAAAAAATTCAGAACAAACGGTTTATTGGTTTGACGCTGGTACTCTTATTGATGGTTACCACGCTTTTTCCTTGGCACTTGCTGAACCACACGCCTTTAAATACAATTCAGTTTCCTTGGCGGTTTTTAGGGATTCTTTCTGTAATGCTCGCTTTTTTCATTGCACAAGACGAATGGGGCGTTTTCCGTAAATCTTGGACCGTGGCTTTGTTGGTTTTCCTTGCCATCAGCAATTTAGGCATTTATCAATATCAAAGTATTCAGTCACAACAAGGCCGCCTGTTAACAAAAGCTGAGTATGAGCAGCCAGCCCCTTTTTATATCGGTGCGGGCCATGAATATTTGCCAGATGAAATCAATTATCAGGAATTATTGAAACAGAAAAAACGACCACTTGATTATTCGGCAGAACAAGTAACCATTACAAATGTTAGAATGCCTTATGGGAAAATTTCATTTGACTACCAAGTGGTGAAGCAATCAGCGAAGGTGACCGTTCCTTTTATTTATTACTTAGGCTATCAAGCCACGATTCAAATGAAAAACCAAACGGGCGCTAAAAAAATGAGCCTAACCAATCAAGGAGGCTTAGCCGCTCTTTCTTTATCTGGTACAGGACATGTCGACATCCGTTACCAAAGAACAAAAGTGCAAAAAATAGGGACAATGATTACCTTGCTTTCTGTCGGCGGTTTTGGATTTAGCCGATTTTTACAACAAAAAAAGAAACACAAGATAAAAGAACAACGATGAAAGTAGGACCTTAATTAGGAAGAGTTGAATAAAGGACAAACCGATTTTGGCGTTTTGTCCTTTATTCCTCATTGATTATTTAAACAAATCTAGTTGACTTCCTTAGTATTATCTGTTATTTTCATATATAAAATTAAGTCGAGGAGTGGACAAAAAAATGTCAAATTGGGAAACAAAATTTGCGAAAAAAGGTCTTACATTTGATGATGTGCTATTAATCCCTGCAGAAAGCCATGTCTTACCAAATGATGTAGACATGAGTGTACAATTAGCTAAAAATATCAAGTTAAATATTCCATTGATGAGTGCCAGTATGGATACTGTTACAGATAGTAATATGGCAATTGCGATGGCTCGTCAAGGTGGACTAGGTGTCGTACATAAAAATATGACTGTCGCCCAACAAGCAGACGAAGTACGTAAAGTCAAACGTTCTGAAAGCGGCGTTATCATTGATCCATTCTTTCTAACACCAACAAACTTAGTAGCGGATGCAGAAGAATTAATGAGTCGTTACCGTATTAGCGGTGTGCCAATTGTAGAAACAATGGAAAACCGTAAATTAGTCGGAATTATTACAAACCGTGATATGCGTTTTGTAACGGACTACCAAATCAAAATCGAAGAAGTCATGACAAAAGATCATTTAGTCACTGCGCCAGTTGGCACATCTTTAAAAGATGCAGAAAAAATCTTACAAAAACATAAAATCGAAAAATTACCAATCGTTGATGAAGCAGGTCGCTTAAGTGGCTTAATTACAATTAAAGACATTGAAAAAGTGATTGAATTCCCAAATGCTGCCAAAGACGAACATGGTCGTTTACTTGTGGCGGCAGCAGTCGGTGTCACTAGTGATACGTTCGAACGTGCGGAAGCATTATTAGAAGCAGGTGCGGATGCGATTGTTATCGATACTGCACATGGCCATAGTGCCGGCGTTATTCGCAAAATTAAAGAAATTCGTGAAACGTTCCCTGAAGCAACATTAATTGCTGGTAATGTTGCCACTGCTGAAGCAACCAAAGCATTGTATGATGTCGGCGTTGATGTTGTTAAAGTTGGTATTGGACCTGGTTCAATTTGTACAACACGTGTCGTTGCAGGTGTTGGTGTTCCTCAATTAACAGCGATTTATGATGCTGCTTCTGTGGCTAGAGAATATGGTAAAGCAATTATCGCTGATGGCGGTATTAAATATTCTGGTGATATCGTGAAAGCCTTAGCTGCTGGTGGACACGCTGTAATGCTAGGAAGTATGTTAGCTGGTACTGATGAATCTCCAGGCGAATTTGAAATTTATCAAGGCCGTCGTTTCAAAACTTACCGTGGCATGGGCTCATTGGGCGCAATGGAAAAAGGATCAAGTGATCGCTACTTCCAAGGAAGTGTCAATGAAGCAAACAAATTAGTACCAGAAGGAATTGAAGGACGTGTTGCCTACAAAGGAAGCGTTTCTGATATTGTCTTCCAATTAATCGGTGGCTTGAAATCAGGGATGGGTTACGTCGGTGCAGCGGACCTGAAAGCGTTGCGTGAAGAAGCACAATTTGTTCAAATGAGTGGTAACGGATTGAAAGAATCACATCCACATGACGTTCAAATCACAAAAGAAGCACCAAACTATTCTGTTCAATAAAATAAAAGCTGATTTTTTTAAAATTTAAAAGAGGCAGACGTCATTTCGACGTCTGCCTCTTTTTCTGTAGAATGAAGGATTTGCTTCTGTTTCCGCCGTTTATCAATTTTTAAGCCTGTAACAAAAATCACTTTGGATTTTTGTTACAGGCTCCTTTTCCTATAGAATAAAAGCCGTTATCTGATATCAGACAACGACCTTCATCTTCCCTTTATTTAATAACTGTTAGGTTACCCATGTAAGGAACTAGGACTTCTGGTACAGTCACAGAGCCATCTTCGTTTTGGTAGTTTTCTAAAATAGCAGCGACTGTCCGTCCTACGGCTAAACCAGAACCGTTGAGTGTATGCGCATATTGGACTTTATCATTTTCATCACGGTAACGAATCATCGCACGGCGCGCTTGGAAATCTTCACAGTTTGAGCATGAACTGATTTCACGGTACGTTTCTTGAGCAGGAATCCAAACTTCCAAGTCATAAGTTTTCGCAGCTGAGAAGCCCATGTCACCTGTTGAAAGAGCCATGACACGGTAAGGTAATCCCAGTTTTTGCAGAATTTCTTCGGCATTATTCGTCATTTTTTCTAATTCCTCATAAGAATGCTCTGCATCACTAAATTTAACCATTTCGACTTTATTAAATTGGTGTAAACGAATTAACCCACGTGTGTCACGACCAGCGCTACCAGCTTCAGAACGGAAAGAAGGGCTCAAGGCCGTAAAGTAAATCGGTAAATCCTTGCCATCTAAAATTTCATTGTTGTAGTAATTGGTTAAAGGGACTTCCGCCGTTGGAATTAACGTTAAATCCGTATCTTGTAATTGGAAGACATCTTCTTTAAATTTAGGAAATTGGCCAGTCCCGAACATGGCGGTGTCATTAACGATATAAGGCGTAATCATTTCTGTATAGCCATGTTCATAAACATGTAAATCTAACATGAAGTTGTATAACGCACGTTCTAAGCGAGCACCTAAGCCTTTGTAATAAACAAAACGGCTACCAGCTACTTTGGCACCACGTTCAAAATCTAGAATGCCTAAGTTTTCAGCGACTTCCCAGTGTGGTTTTGGTTCAAAAGCAAAAGTTCTTGGTTCACTCCAACGACGTACTTCTACATTTTCTTCTTCACCAGCACCAACAGGCACAGAATCATCTGGCAAGTTCGGTAAAGTAGTTGTGATCCCACGTAGCTCTTCGTCAATAGCGTTAATTTCTGCATCTAACGCTTTAATATTGCCGCCGACTTCTTTCATTTCCGCGATTTTGGCCGTTGCATCTTCTTTGTTCCGTTTTAATTGAGCAATTTCAGCAGACACATCATTCCGGTATTTTTTCATTTCTTCGACTTTGACTAATAAATCACGGCGACTTTCATCTAAACGCAGAAATTCCACTAAGATTTCTTCTTTCACGCCACGGGTTTGTAGCTTTGCTTTTACTTCGTCAAAATTTTGACGCATCATTTTTACATCTAACATATTTTTTCCTCCTTAAAATTAGTACATAATCAATAATAACTGTTGTAGAAAACAACAAAAAAGCCATCTCACCCCAAAAATAAATATTCTTGGGACGAAATGACTGGAAATCTCGCGGTACCACCCAAGTTCAGTAATGTTACTGCCCTTGATTTGCAGATAACGGCTGCAGACCGTTCCAACTTATTTCGCTGGACACCTGGAAGAGACGGACTTCTTTATAGATGAATGTTTGCTCGCACCCCCGCAAACTCTCTGGAATTCAGTGCCATAAATACTTTTTCTCTTAGTTTTCTCTTTTCTATAGAATACCGAAAAAGTTCAGGGATGTCAATTAACTCTCTGATTTCTTATTGGTACGCTGTAAGGGTAGATGAATAATAAAGGAGGTCCACTTTTGATCAGACTTCGCATAAATATATCCACCATGTAAAGCGACAATACTTTGTGCAATAGCCAGACCTAAACCAGTACCACCCGTTTCTTGTGATCGGGATTCTTCGACACGATAGAAGCGGTCAAACAACTGATCTAAAGAATGTTTAGGGATAGCTGGTCCATCATTGCGAACAGCAATAATTGCTTCGGTGCCGACTTTGTCTACTTCCATCACAATATGATGGCCGCCTTTGCCATATTTCAAAGCGTTTGAAAGAAGGTTGTTAAAGACTCGGACTAGTTTTTCCGTATCGCCTTCCATCATTAAAGAAGCTGGATTGGCTTTTACTTGGATTTGCATATTAATCTTTTTCGCTTCCAATTCAAAATCGGCAGCAAGCTGTTCAATTAATTGTGCCATATCAAAAGTCGTCGTATGAATCGGTACACTTGGTTGACGGACTTTTGTATATTCAAAAAGATCATCAACTAATAATTTCATTTGTTTCGCTTTGACGTAAGCGGTATGCGTATATTTCAGTAAATCTTCTTGGCTATGAAATTGACGATCTTCAATCAATCCCAGATAACCAATAATAGAAGTTAACGGTGTTCGAATATCATGACTGACATTCGTAATTAATTCATCTTTTGATTTTTCAATTCGCCGTTCATCTTCAATGGCTGCGACAGTACTATCCACTAGACCGTTAATACTCGTCACGACTTTTGCTAAATCACCACTTAATTCAAACGGAATGCGGTGATTGTAATTACCATCAGCGATGTAATGTAACTCACTGATAATATGACGCAATTGCATTTGATGGTAGCGACGAATTAAGCGCCAATAGAGAACAGCTGCATCTACTAAAAAGAAAATGGGTAAGACAAATTTATTCCAGCTCCAAAACAAATCAGTATTTAATTCTTTAGCGACCGCATCCTTAGTGGCCCAGATGACACCAGCTAAGGGCGAGTTTTCACTAAGTAGTTGTCCTAAAAGGAACATAATTGAGACATTTAATAGTAGTAATAAAACAATTGTCACAATTGCTTCTGCTAATAACTCGCTGATTTCTTTAGAAGTTAAGGTAATTCGTTTTTGTTTTTCAATCTTTTTAGGTTTAACGAGCATCGATTTTATATCCAACTCCCCACACTGTTTGAATGACTTTTTCTCCACCAGTTGCTTCTTCAATCTTATCTCTTAAATGACTGACGTGAACCATCACGGTTTTAGCAGAAACAATACTTTCTTGTTGCCACACACGCTCAAAAATTTCATCCGCACTAAACACACGATTTGGATGACTAGCTAATAGATAGAGGATACCAAACTCAAGAGCAGTTAATTGAATTTCTTTTCCTTCTATTGTTTTGACTTCGTGAGAGTCCTTATTAATCATTAATGGGCCGACTTCTAATTCATCGGGTTCTTCTTTGGTTAATTGCATTTGGCTTCTACGTAAAATAGACTTCACCCGAGCCATTACTTCTAAAGGATTAAAAGGCTTGGTGACATAATCGTCTGCACCAGCAACTAAGCCTTTGATTTTATCCATATCGGTTGTTTTTGCTGTTAACATAATAATTGGAATTTGCGATTCTTTTCGAAGTTCTTTCACTACTTCCATTCCATCCATGATTGGCATCATAATGTCCAAGATTAATAAATCGATATCTGGTGTTGTGTGCAATTTGGATAATGCTTCTTTTCCATCATAAGCTTTCACGACTTCGTATCCTTCATTATGAATATAAATACTCAATAGTTCTACAATTTCTTTATCATCATCTGCAACTAAAATTTTCATAAGCGTTCATTTCCTCCATATATAAAAAAATCTCTTTTCCATATTTTAACAAATAATTGCTAAAAAGGACAAAATCCTTGATATATTACGATAAATTTAGAAGATTTTGCTAAAAGTTAATAAACTATAGCCAAAAAAGGATGAAAGGGGGTAAAAAACGAACGAAAATACCTAGACCAATCAT
>NZ_JBFOEF010000020.1:0-16144 GCF_040886645.1 Enterococcus sp. GC34 | reverse complement strand
ATGATCCAACGAAAAAAGAAATTGTCCTCCAACAACATTTAGGAGAAGTGATGACTTTAAAAGTCTTACTTCATGAAATGACGCATGCCATGCTTCACCCAGATTCGCAAGCGATATTTGGAGATGACGTTTATTCTCGACAAGAATTTGAAGCGGAATCAGTTGCCTATATTGTCTCCCGTCACTTAGGGCTGGATACGTCCTCGTATTCTTTTGGTTATCTTTCTTCTTGGACGAAGCAAGGAGAAAAGTTAGAAGAATTTACGCAATCGTTAGAAACGATCACGAAAGAGGCGCGCACGCTAATTGAAAAAGCCGACCATACTTTATCCATAGAAAAAGGCATTCAACTTCCCCAAAATAAATTTGAAGAACGTTTATTGAATGCGAAGAAAAAAGAAACTGAAGTGGGAAAGTCCCAAGCTAACGAGCAAAAAAGGCAACAAAATGAACCAAAAATTTCTGCTCAAATAGCAAATTCTACTCGATTTTAAAAACAAATAATAAGAGAAAAGGAGAAAACAAAATGGACCAATTAACGGACGAAAGTAAATTTATTCTGACACAATTTTTCTTGGCAGACCCGCTTAGTGAACAACCAAGAGTCCACCAGAAAAAGAAAGAAAAATCAAAAGGAACGGTGCTAAAAGAACTGGATACGTTGATTCATGATTTTAAAGAAAAAGAATTAGAAATTGATTTATTTCCTTACGAAGAAGCAGCCACTTATTTACGAAAGTTGAAAGGAAATGACGCGTATTTGGTCTTTCTGGATGAGTTATTAGCTCCTTATCAATAAGAAAGAAAAAATAAAGGTCAAAATTGGTAAGTTGAAACGTCAATAAATGTCAAAGTGTAGCGATGGGGATTGGGGGAACCCCAAAAATTTGAACGACTCCTACCAGTATTTTTGGTAGGAGTCATTCAAAATATCGCAACATGCTAGCATGTTGCTCTGCTCGCAAAAAGAAAGCCTACCCTTGGGTGTAACCAATTGTCAAACTAAGGAGACTACTTATTATGTAAAAGAAAGAAGAAATAATTATGGAGAATAAACAAAAGCTAAAACGTCCTATTCAAAGAATAGTTAGACTATCAGAAGAAGAAAATAACTTAATCAAACGAAAAATTGAAGAAAGTTTCTTTCCGAACTTTCAAAATTTTGCATTGCACCTTTTGATTCAAGGAGAGATTCGCCACGTTGACTATTCCGAACTCAACAGACTAACTACCGAAATTCATAAAATTGGCATTAATATTAATCAAATGGCTCGTCTGGCCAATCAGTTTCACGAAATTTCGTCTGAAGATATTAAAGATTTGACCGATAAAGTTCATAGTTTAAATGCGCTGGTTCAGAGCGAATTAAACAAATTAATAAAGAGAAAGGAACAATCGTAAATGGTGTATACAAAACATTTTGTTATTCATACATTTGATAAATTAAACAATGCCTGCTCGTATATTGAGAATGCAGAAAAAACTGAAGTCACGAATGATAATCCGTCTGAACACTTGGAACATTTATTTCAATATATTGTAAATGACGATAAGACGTACATGAAAAAATTAGTTTCTGGGCATGGCATTGTGGATCCAACAAATCCTTATGAAGAATTTAAATTAACAAAATTACAAGCAGCAATTCAACGAAAAATCGGGTACACATTCGATCCAAAATCAGAACGATTGCTTCCACCAACGTTAACAGAATTAGAAAAAGGCAACGCCGTTTTAGCACACCATTTAATCCAATCCTTTTCTCCAGAAGATGATTTAACGCCAGAAAAAATACATGAAATAGGATACAACACGGTGATGGAATTGACGGGTGGAGAGTATGAATTTGTGATCGCAACACATGTCGACAAGGAACATTTACACAATCATATTATTTTTAGTTCAACCAACTTAAAAACAGGTAAAGCCTTTCGTTGGCAAAAAGGAACCAAAAGAGTCTTCGAACAAATTTCGGATAAGATTGCAGCGAAGGAAGGTGCAAAAATAATCGAAAAATCACCAAAAAATTCGCATAAAAAATATACCATGTGGGAAACTGAATCGTTATACAAGGAAAAAATAAAATCTCGTTTAGACTTTTTATTAGAACAAAGTTCTTCAATTAATGATTTCTTAGAAAAAGCAGAAGCTTTGAATTTATCGGTAGACTTTTCTAAAAAGTGGACGACCTATCGATTACTTGACGAACCACAAATAAAAAATACTCGTAGTCGAAGCTTGTCAAAAAATGACCCCACTAGATATAATTATAAAAAGATTGTTGAACGATTGAAAGAAAATAAAAGTGTTTTAACTTTGAAAGAGGTTGTTGAAAAATATGTAGAAAAAAGTGAGAAGACTAAAAATGAATTTGACTATCAATTAACTATTGATGAGTGGCAGATTTCTCATAAAACAACAAGAGGGTATTATGTAAATGTTGATTTTGGCTTTGGAGAGAGAGGAAAAGTCTTTATTGGGGCGTACAAAGTAGATCCACTTGAAAATGGTCAGTATAATATTTATGTAAAACGTAAAGATTTTTTTTATCTGATGAATGAAAAAAATGCAGACCGGAATCGGTATATGACTGGTGAAACTTTGATTAAACAATTACGCTTGTATAATGGCCAAACACCACTGAAAAAGGAACCTGTGATGCGAACCATCGATGAATTAGTCAACGCTATTAATTTTTTAGCAGCTAATGAAATTGAGGACACAAGACAACTAGAATTATTAGAAGAGAAATTAGAAGCTGCTTTTCTTGAAGCAGAAGAAACTTTAGAAACTCTTGACGAGAAGATGTTGGAGTTGCACCAGTTAAGCAACCTCTTATTAGAAAACGAACTGAATGGAGAACTAGAGTTGATTCAGCAAAAATTGAAAACATTATTACCAGACGCAACACTTGCGGAATTTTCTTATGAAGATGTTCGAGGGGAAATAGAAGCAATTAAAACCAGTCAATCTCTGTTAGAGAATAAATTGGAACGAACGCGAAATGAAATCAATCAACTTCATGAAATTCAGGCTGTACAAAAAAAAGAAACCGCAAACCAAAATAATGTCAAACCAAAATTATAAAAACAACTGTTAAGGAATGAAAGGAGAGTTTTATGCTTATTTTGAAACGAGGATTGTCTGTAGTGTTATTTTTACCCTGTTTTATTCTACGTCTTCTTTTCCGTTACATTGGGCTGTTAACGATTCTTACTAGTGGTTTTACTACCACTTTAATACTAATCGTTGCTCGAATTTTAGCTTTTATTTTTTTAGTTTACCCGATTGTGATTTTAACAACTGAAGAACTTAGAATGGAATGGGCAAGTTGGATTGCTTGGCTTTTATTTGGATTGATCGTTCTATTTTTCCATTATCTAGCTACGTGGAACGAAGACTTAGGCAGTTGGTTTCTGGATTTTTCTAATTGGTTGAGCAGGGTACCAATTAAACTGTGGGCTGAATAATTGATCCTATGCTAAAACGCCTTAACTTAAAAAAGCCAAGGCGTTTTATGGTATAATATACGAGATAGTAAAGGTTTATGACGGTGGCTAATCTCTGAAAAAGGGGTGATTGCCTATGTTGATTTTTGGCTATACTCCTAGAAAGGACTAGCTTTGACTATTTTTGAAGCGTTAATGTTTGCGATTACTTTTGCGACATTAATTCTAAAAATTAGTGATAAAAACAACAAAAAATAACCGTCAACTTTAGCCGAGTTTGGTTATTTTTTGTAAAAATATTTAATTATCGGTCACCGTCTTAAACGGTGCTATCATGAGGGCGTATGACTAGTACGTCCTCTTTACATGTTTATTATAACACATTCTCTACAAGAAGAAAGGCGGAAGCCTTTCTTTTTTTTCAGCGCGCCTTAACGGCGGTGGCGGTGGGAGTTTGGCGCGCTGAAAAAAACGCTCTTTTCTTGATTTCTAATCAAGAAGATACTCGCTAAAAGCGAGTATCAGGTTTGTCTTATATTATGATGACAAGGCATGCTGTAAATTCTCTTGCCATTGTCTGACTGCTTGTTTTATCTTTTTTGGTACCTCCTGACGGTTACATTTTCCTTGTATTTGTATAACCTGTTGATTTCGATATTCTAATGTGAAGTAAGGCATATCTGGCTTTTCTTTTCTTCGGATAAAAACAATCGTTGTTTTTCCTTGCGTATGCCGTTCGATATAGTGTTGACTGCCCACACAATGGCGTAGAATACTTCCTTCTTGAATGATTTCTTGTAATGAATGCGGTGTGAGAAAGAGCAAGTCGTCAATTTCAGCTTCTAACGCTTTAATTTGGTTTTTCCGTTCTTGATACTGCTTTTCTTCAATCTCACTTTTCAAAAGGTTTAGCGTGTTCATAGCGTTATCGTGAGCTACTTGTAAGTTTTCAGGATACAATACACTATCGTTATTAAGTGGGGTGTTAACGCTTCTAATCCTACACCAGTTGGACAGCAGGCAAGCAATACGCAACAACCCTTTCCAGATTTAGAAGGTAGTTCTATTGAGATTTCAGATCATGACTTACCGTTTTAAGGAGGAGTGACTCATGGTTAATGGAAATTTACAAAAAATATATGCAGACAGTACAAAGAAACGTACAGCACAACAAACAAAATGGGAACGAGCTGTTGAAGGATTAACGTTTGATAGGTTAGAAAAAAAGAAAATCGATTATTTATTAAAACGGAAAAAAGTTAAGGAGTTAGGAAATGAAACTATAGTGGAAATAAAACAGATCGATACGGACGAGTGTTAGGGTATATTTTTGTAGATGGAACATTACTACAAAAAACACTTGTGAGTGAAAGTTTAGCACGTGTGGCTTATGTCAAAGAGCCTAACACTAAGTATCTACTAGAATTAGAGGAAGAACAAGAAAAGGCTAAAAATAAATCAGTCGGAATTTGGAGCATACCAGGATATGTAATTGAAAGAGGGTATAAATAAAGAAGATGAAGGAGCAAATAAATAGTTCAATGGTTAAGGCAAATAGCGGATGAATTAGAATTAGCGCACAACAAGCAATTAAGAGGAGATGGATAATAAAAAATAGTGGTAAAATAGCCTTTGATACCACAAATAAAAAGGGAAGGAAAAGGTTCGTATGCAAATTTATGCACATGAAAGAGGAAATTCTTATGGGTGTACCTACTTTATAAGTTTTTATGAAGAAGAATTAGTAATAGCGTTGGTATGGCAAGATAACTTTTTTACTTATAACAAGGAAGAGGTAGAGAGTAAATTAAATAAAATGGAGGGTATAAGCACTACGATAAAACTGGCAATCTACCAATTCATTGAGAAGACAAACTATTTATTGTATTTATCTTACAAGGAACTACATTAAAATTAAGTACAAAAAAAGCAATCGATCACTGTACCGACCCCCAAAAGTTAGACCAAAAATCTAACTTCTGGAGGTCGGTATTTTCATGAGTAAATATAGTTTCGAACTAAAGATGACAATCATTCATGAGTATTTAAAAGAGGAAAAGGAGGATATCCATATCTAGCAAAAAAATACGGTATTAAGAGTATGGGACAAGTAAGAGATTGGGTTAAGGGTTATCAAGAGTTCGGTAAAGAAGGACTCCTTCGAAAACGTCAAAACCAAAGTTATTCTGGTCAATTCAAGATGGATGCGATAGAGTTATATCAAACAACTGAGCTGTCCTATCGTGAAGTGGCGAATCATTTAGGGATAAACAACCCCTCGTTAGTTGCCAACTGGATGAGAATCTTTCGTACTGAAGGAATCGATGGACTCTCAACAACGAAAGGGCGTCCATCGATTTTGCCTAAGAAAAAAAGAAGAGAAGAAAACAAAGAAAGAAACACCTGAAGAACGCGATCGCATCAAGGAATTAGAAAAACTAGTGCGCTCCCTTCAGATCGAGAATGCCTTTTTAAAAGAATTGAGGAAGCTGCGAAAACAGGAAGCTCAACAAAGACGAAAGAATCAATCGCACGAATCATCGACAGCCTCCGAGGATCATTCAAATTAGTTGAGCTTCTTGAAACCTTGAAATTTCCTAAATCAACTTTTATGTATTGGCAAAAACGGTTTGATCGAGAAAATCCAGATCAGAAAATCGAAGAAGAAATGCTCAAAATAAGAGAAAAACATACAAATTATGGCTGTTTACGTATCACAAAGGAATTGCGAAATCGGGGATTTCATGTAAACAAAAAGAAGGTTCAACGTTTGATTCGAAAGTTAGGAATTGAAGTCCAATCATTCACGAGGAAATCCCGCCGCTATCGCTCTTATCGTGGAAAAATCGGAACGATTGCGAAGAATCGAATTCACCAGCGCTTTTACACCAGTATTTGTCATCAAAAGATCACAACCGACACTACGGAGCTAAAATATTTTGAACCGGACAAATCAGGTACTATTCGTGAATAGAAACTATATCTTGATCCCTTTTTAGATATGTACAACAGCGAGATTATCTCTTATCGTATTTCAGAGAGGCCAAACGCATTGGCAATTATGGAGGCTTTATAGGAAGCAATCCAAGTAACAAATGACTGTATCTATCGGCGCACCTTTCACTCCGATCAAGGGTGGGCCTATCAAATGAAAGCTTATAATCATACGCTGAAAAAACATAAGATCTTCCAAAGTATGTCTCGTAAAGGTACCTGCTTGGATAATTCGATCATGGAGAATTTCTTTAGCCTGTTGAAACAAAAAATCTATCATGGACGAGAATATCATAGCTTTGAGGAATTGAAGCAAGCAATTGAAGACTACATCCATTACTACAATCATGAACGTATGAAGGGAAAGCTAAACTGGCAGAGTCCAGTGCAATTTAGAGAGGCGGCATTAAAAGCTGCCTAGAATAAAAGTGATAATAAAAGCAACAAAAAACGGAGTGGGGTTCTCCACTCAGAAAAAAGTCTAACTTTTTGGGGTCACTACAATCACTGATTGCTTTTTTACCAGATAAATAGCCAGCCGTTTTCTGCCGACTGGCAAAATAGATAGATTTGTAAAGAAGTGATTTGTGCTTCCTACAGTATATTTATACCATTAATATCAAGTACAAAGCAATTATAAGTAAATGTTGTTAGTTTTTAGATATTATTGGTATATCTCATTAAAGAAAAAATCAAATGTCCATGATATAGTTTAATTGACTACCATCAATTTTTTATCTGGTATCTTTGCCTAGACTATAGGTAAGAAAGTGAATGGAGGTTTTGATATGCAACAGTACATTTTAAGACATAAAAATCAGATTGCGGTTGTTTCGGGTTTGTTGATTGTGATTGGTTTCTTGGGGCATCTTGTTTTGCATAGTGAATGGTTATTTAATGGGGCGTTTATTATTGCATCGATTATTGGTGTGGCGCCGATTGCGATTCAGGCTTATCAGGCGATGAAAGTGAAGGTTATTTCGATTGATATGTTAGTGACGATTGCGGTTTTGGGGGCTTTTTTAATTCGTAATTTTGAGGAGTCGGCAATTGTGACTTTCTTGTTTTTACTGGGGTCTTATTTAGAACAACGTACCTTAAATCAAACACGGTCAGCAATTAAAGAGCTGACGGAGATGACGCCGGAAACAGCTTTGAAAGAGATGGAGGATGGAACGTTTGAAGAAGTGGACATTGATGAGGTGGATGAAGGTGATTTACTACTGGTAAAAACTGGTGCCAAGATACCGGTTGATGGCACTGTCTTTGAAGGTCAAGGGCATGTGAATGAGGCCAATATCACGGGTGAATCTTTTCCTGTGAAGAAGGTGGTTGATGATGAGGTTTTTGCCGGGACGATTCTAGATAATGGGACTATGAAAATTGTTGCCAACAAGATAGGGGAAGATTCTACCTTTGGGAAAATTATTGAATTGGTTGAGGAGGCGCAAGATAGTAAATCTGAAGCGGAGCGGTTTATTGACCGATTTTCTCGTTGGTATACGCCGCTGGTTTTACTGGTTGGTATTCTAGTTTGGATATTTACTCAAAATGTTGAAATTGCAGTAACAGTGCTAGTTTTGGGTTGTCCTGGTGCTTTAGTGATTGGGGTACCAGTTTCAAATGTGGCCGGAATAGGAAATGGTGCGAAAAATGGGGTCCTCTTTAAGGGATCAGAAGTGATTAGCGATTTTTCTAATGTGGATACGATTTTATTTGATAAAACAGGAACTTTAACCGAGGGGAATCCGCAGGTTGCGGAGACGATTTATTATGATGATGACACTGAAAATACCTTTTCTTATCTGGCATCTGTTGAGCGAGAATCGGACCATCCTTTGGCTTTAGCAATTTTAGAAGAGCTGGGGGATGTTCCGGTCAAAGAGGTTACAGAGACAAGTGTTGTGAAAGGTGGGGGCATTGTTGCGCAAGTAGCTGGGCGTCAGATTGCCATTGGTAACCCCTTCTTAATGGAAGAAAAAGATATAATACTGTCGGACAAGGCTCAATTAGATGTTCAGCGTTTAGCGGATTCGGGGCATTCGTTGGTGATGACGGCGGTAGATGGTGAGTTGAAAGTGATGATGGGCATTCGGGATCAAGTCCGGGATGGAGTTAAGAATGATTTGGCCAAGTTGAAGGTGCTTGGAGTAAAGAATCTGATTGTTTTGTCAGGAGATAATCAAGGAACGGTAGACTTGGTCAAGCGAGAGTTGGGCTTAACTGAGGCGTACGGATCCATGTTACCTGAGGATAAGCAACGATTTCTAAAGGACCGGCAAACTGCGGGCGAGATTGTGGCCTTTGTGGGTGATGGAGTGAATGATAGTCCATCGCTGGCGTCGGCTGAAATCGGGATTGCCATGGGTGGCGGAACAGATGTAGCGATTGAGACGTCAGATGTTGTGCTAATGAATTCAAATTTCAATCGGTTACCCCACGCCTTAAGTTTAGCGCAAGCAACCTATGCAAATATGCAACAAAATATTGTGATTGCGATTGGTGTGGTAATTGTTTTACTGGCTAGCTTGTTGTTTTCTGATTGGATGTCTATGTCGATTGGCATGTTGGTTCATGAAGCTAGTATTTTAGTAGTGATTTTCAATGCGATGCGGTTGCGGGGACATAAAGAAAAATAATTGATTCCGGTCAATTTTATTTGGCAGAAGACCTTATAGACTATAGTTAAGGAGGTGGTAATGATGAATAAAGCAACTTTGAAATTAGAAACTTTAACTTGTCCATCATGTTTACAGAAGATTGAAAGCGCAATGAAGCAAACAACTGGCGTTATGGGTGATTCGGTGAAGGTACTCTTCAACGCTAGCAAGGTGAAAGTCGATTACGATCAAGATCAGGTGGCTATTGAAGAAATTGAGCAGGCGATTGAAGATTTAGGTTATACAGTTTTAAACACAAAAGTGAAGGAGAGTGTGTAAATCATGTCTACTTTAGATGAAAGAAAGGCGAAATTAACGGAAGAGGAAGCATATAAAGACCATATTCACCATACAAAAATTAATACTGCTGCGGTGGTGGACCATGTGTTAGCCAATATGCATGCCTTGCACGTAAAATTACATCAATATCATTGGTATGTGAAAGGACCACACTTCTATTCGTTGCATACGGTCTTTGAAGACTTGTATAATGAAAATGAAGAATGGTTCGATCGCTTGGCAGAGCGCTTGTTAGCGGCTGGTAACAAGGTAGCTTCGACAAGTGCTGAATTCCAAGAATATACAACTATTAAGGAAAATCCAGCTGATAAGTATTTAGAGGCGGATGAAATGGTAGCACAAATTGTAGAAGATTTCCGGTCTAACCGTGAATTCACCATCAAAGCCATTCATTTGGCGCAAGAAGAGGCCAATGATGCGCTGGAAGATCAGTTGATTGCTTATAAAGATAGTTTGGATGTAAATATTTGGAAACTACAAGCATTTATTGGAAAAGATGCTTTAGAGGACGATGACTATATCGACGAAGATTAGTTAAGGAGGAAGGTTTATGGCTTACCACCATCACCATGGAGAAGGGCATACGGCTTGTGTGCGCTTAGTGCCCATTTTTAACCATTTATCCGATGAACAAATGGATTTAATCGCGACATCGGCTCATACGAAGAAAGTTTCAAAAAATGAATTGCTCTTTCGTGTCGGTGAAAAAGACAATACGCTCTATATTATTTCTTCGGGACGAATTCGAATCTACCAATTGAACGAGTCCGGCCGGGAGCAAACGATTCGCATTTTAAATCCTGGTGATTTTACGGGAGAGGTAGCCATTTTCCAATCGGATAAAAGACATCACAGTTATGCAGTAGCGGCCTTGGATACGACCGTTTGTATGCTTCATAAGGCAGATTTGGATAATCATCTAGACAATTATCCTGAAATAACGCGCCGGATTTTGGCGGATGTAACCCAACGTTTGCAAATATCGGAAAAACAAACGACTCAAGTGGGGATTGAAAATGTGACATCTAGAATTGTGGCTTTTCTGGCTGATTATGTGGCAGACGAGAATAACCATACCTTTGTTGAGTTGCCTATGACGAGAAAGGACTTGGCTTCCTATTTAGGCACAACACCAGAAACGATCAGCCGGAAGTTCTCAGCTTTGGAAGAGCAAGATTTGATTCGACAACATGGCAAGAATCGAATCGAAATTATGGATTTAGATAAATTGCTGTTTTCAGTAAAATAGAAAAAGGGCTTGCCAGATTAGAGTCTGACAAGCCTTTTTTGCATGTCTTATTTAAATCTATACGATGAGTCATTCTTACATGTCGTAGAAAATACGGATCATTTTATTCGTTTTTTGGAACAAATTAGTCATTTACAAGGCGGAATAAAAATTGATATAATTAAGAAATCTTCTTTGCCCAATCTTTTGGTTATGTCCAGAAGTTCTACAGTGTAATACTTGATGCCAAAAGAATACAACCATTCGGGTTCTGTTGCAAAGTTTCCAAAAAATCTATTTTAGTGTAAAATTGAGAAAAAAGACAGAGAGGACAGAGTAATAAATCATTTTAAAGGCAAACAATTCAAAAAAGACGTCATTATTGTCGCTGTTGGTTACTACCTGCGTTACAATCTAAGCTATCGTGAAGTTCAGGAATTGTTATATGATCGTGGAATAAATGTTTGTCATACTACGATTTATCGTTGGGTGCAAGAGTACAGCAAAGTCCTCTATGATCTTTGGAAGAAGAAAAATAGACAATCCTTCTATTCATGGAAAATGGACGAAACCTATATCAAAATTAAGGGACGTTGGCATTATCTTTATCGTGCAATTGATGCGGACGGCTTAACCTTAGATATCTGGTTACGAAAGAAACGGGATACGCAAGCAGCCTATGCTTTCTTAAAACGACTCCATAAACAGTTTGGTGAGCCGAAAGCAATTGTGACCGATAAAGCACTTTCTCTTGGCTCCGCCTTTAGAAAGTTACAGAGTGTGGGTTTATATACTAAGACAGAGCACCGAACTGTGAAGTATCTTAACAATTTAATAGAACAAGACCATCGACCTATTAAACGACGGAATAAATTTTATCAAAGTCTCCGTACAGCCTCTTCCACGATTAAGGGCATGGAGACCATTCGAGGAATATATAAAAAGAACCGAAGAAATGGAACGCTCTTCGGCTTTTCGGTGTCTACTGAAATCAAGGTATTAATGGGAATACCAGCCTAAGATATTTGGAGTTCAGAGAGGGCGCGTTTGATTTTCAAACTTTGCAACAGAACCGATTTGAAATCTAATTTGGAGATTAGTGTAGCAATTTAAATCAAAAACTTTATTTGAAGTTTATAGAGTCTTACTATCAAAATGATAAATTATATAACTAGCAATAGTATGGGCTATAATTTTTTTAGTTCGTTTTATGACTATAACAAACTCCTAAAAATTATTTTTTTCTTAATTAGATTATAAGTCATCAACATTGTATTCGGTGTACCCTTCATAATAATAGCTAATATCAATACCCTTCATGAAGATTTCTCTATCATTAATTTTATCAGTTAAAGCATTTGAGATTAAATATTTGATTTCCAAATCTTTGACTGGGCTTCTTTCCATTGCAGACAAATAATCTTCCTTATTGATTAAGTTCCAGTCTACAACTTGCTGTAATTCTTTTTTCAGGATTAGGTCTAGCCATATTCGGGTTGCTCTACCATTACCTTCACGAAAAGGGTGAGCGATGTTCATTTCAACATATTTGGCTACAATTTCATCTAGATTACTTTGTGGCATTTTATCTATATGTTCTAAAGCGACTTCTAGATACATTACTGGCGCAAAGCGAAAATTTCCTTTAGAAATATTTTGACTTCGTACTTTACCTGCAAATTCATAAATATCTTCAAACAAATAATTATGGATATATGATAGACCTTTGAATGTTCCAATTTCTACTCTGTCAATATCTCCAGAGTCATATAATTGTTTTGCCTTTTCTTTACTGACACGTTCCTCAACTCTGTTTAACTCAAGTTGGTTAATAATACCTAATTTGTTTTCTAACAACTGAATTCACCGCCTATTAATTATTAATCCTCTTTTTCAATAACTCTTTCAACTTTCATGCTAAGTTTTTCAATGTATTTTAGCACGAAAGCTACATAACAATCAAAAAACTAAAGATACATACTATCCAGCTTTTCTCCAATAATATATTTTTTTCCTAATGGTGAAAATAAACTCAATGCCCTTTTTTAAATCTGGAACATCATCATGATAGATAGTTGATGATATATAATAGATGTTTTTTGTTATTACATATTAGACATTAATTTAGATATTTTTAACAATGAACGCTTGCAAAATATCTAATTTACTAGTTTCATTAGTAAGTGCTGCATTCCTAACAACTTGTATTATTCTTTTAGATGAAATTTTTAATAACCCTATTTCTTTAGGAAGCTGTTTAAGTGCAATGAGTGAGATATCTTCAGGAACAACGACCCAGCTATAATTAGTTTTAGTATTTAAAATTATATTGTTAAGTTTGTTATCCGAAAAAACTATTTCGATGCTATGTGTATTTAATTCTTGTGTGTATTTACTAGACACGTTTTCTAGCAATAAAAAATCTAAAGTAACAGATCTCATCAATAACGAAGAATAAAAGGAAAAATTGGGAATTAGCTTATAAACTGATTTTCCTTTGTGATATGAATTCTTAGCAATTTGTAACCACGAACTTTCTGACAATGCAAACGAAAAATCAGATATAGTAAATATTTGTTCGTCACTACTATCAATTTTAGAGTATCTATTCTTTTTAACGATTCCCCCACCCTCTTTAGCTTGAATCGTTTTAATAGTTGACCAAGTGTTTACTAAATCAGATCGCTTAATATCTTTTGCTAAAACTTGTTGCATTAATTCATCTTTTATTTGGCTGTTTCCTTGGCTAATTTTTTCTACTAATTCAAAGTTATCTGGACTGACTTCTACGTCCTCTATGTTAGGAACACTAACTCCCCTACTTCTTGCTCGTTGTTGGTAGTCAAAGTATATTTCTCCTGCTTTTTTTCTTTTCCATATTAGAGATTCAGTTACTCCTGTTACATATGCTAAATGTTTAATCCACTGTGTAAAAGAACTATACTCATTACGCCATAATTTACTATATTCTACTTCTCTTATTAGCTCGTATAGACGCACCCATGAATGAGTATCCTTAGACAATATTTCTTCAATTTCATGTTCTATTTTTCTTAGGTTCAATTTATCCTCCTTTCTGTCTATTTACTATAATACGTTATAGTAAATAGACGTTATAAAAAGAAAGAATTCATGAACATTAAATATTATATGTATTCTTTCTTCCTATTATAATTAAAAAATGTATTCAATGATTTGATCTATTTTAGCCATATCCTTTAATGGTAAATGTTCTATTTGGCTTAACTTTCTTTCTGTAAAATCTAAAGATTTTAATTGGGAAATAACGACTTGTCCATGAGTTTCCATTTCATCAGGTAATGTATAACGAGTGGGCATATTTTTAATTGTAGAAGTTATGGGACAAATTACTGCAAACATTGTCTTTCTATTAAACTCATATCTAGAAACTACTAGACCTGGACGTCTTTTCTGTATTTCTTTTCCAACTGAAGGATCGAAATCTATCCATACAATATCGCCCTTTTTAGGAATATATTTCTTTTCGTCACTCATTAAAATAATTCTCTCCCTCCAGGTTCAATGTCATGCCATTCATCTTTTTCGTAGTACTCCCCTTCTGATCCACCACTAAATGGATCTTGTAATTTAGGGACTAACGTAATTGTCCCATCATCAGAATACATCACTATATATTCTTGGTCTGCTTTTGGTTTCTGTCCGTTATTAGATGGTAATGTCAATACTACAGAACTTCCTTGTTTTCTAGATTTTGTTGTTAACATCCAATCACCTCTTGTATTTCATTATACTAAATAATTAAGTAGTTTTAAATAATTATACACTATATTTAATTAACTTAGTGTAATTTAGTTATATAATCGAGATTAGATATTTCGGGATTAATTCATTGGGTTCAGATACTTAAAAGTTTTTGACCTCTTTGTTTTTTCGTGCTACACTTGGAATTATCTAGTGTCAAAAACTTATGTTCAGAAAAGGTGAGGAAATTTTGCCCATTTATGGTTATTCACGAGTGAGTACTAGTAATCAAGATTACAAAACCCAGATTCAAAAACTAGAAAAAGCCGGAGCAGAAAAAATATTCAGTGAAAAATATACGGGAACAAAAAAAGAAGGAAGAAAAGAATTAGAAGAACTACTATCTATTGTAAAACCTGGCGATAAAGTTTTAGTTACGAAAATTGATCGGCTAGCTAGAAGTATCGTTGATTTAAATTCGATTATCTCTTCTTTAAACAATTCAGGAGTGACTATCACCTTCTTAGATAATGCCCTAACCTTTGAGCCAAATAAAAGTGATTCTATGCAAACATTAATGATGAACATGTTGGGGAGCTTTGCGCAATTTGAAAGAGATTTAATCGTGACGAGAACGCAAGAAGGAAAACAATGGCATCGAGCAAACAATAAAAACTATCGAGAAGGACGTCCGAAAAGAGTTCTAAATGATAAATATAAACATGCACTAGAGTTAATGGAAACAAATAGCATGCGAGAAGTGGAAAGGAAAACAGGTATTTCTTTATCTACTCTCAAACGAATCAAGAAACAAGCAAAGGAAGAACAGTTACTTAATGAGAAATAATTCAGGAGTAGTTATTATGGAAAATAGAGAGAAGATTATTCAGATGTTGGAAAATCCTTTGATTTCAGGATACGGAATAGAAAAAATGTCAAATGGTCGACTCTATTCTGCAAATTATCAAAGATACAAAAAACGCGTCGAAAAAGAAAATAAGCCAATGGTTATTTTTGATACGATGTCAGTAAAAGTAGAAAAACTATTATTAGAGTTGGCCGAAGAAGTATTGCGAGTGCGTCCTAAAATAAAAAAAGAATTTAGAGAAATGGTTGCAAGATATAGCTTTAGAAATGGAGAGAATTAAGATGGTTGTTCGAAAAAAATATGATCATTGGGGAATAGAAATTACTACGTGGAATAAAACAAATGTAGTTGCTTATGTTGATTGTGATTGTGGCCAATTGGCTAGAAGAGAGTTGGGAAAATATAATCATTTTAAGTGTAGTAATTGTAAAAAAGAATACAAATTAAGTAAGGGTATTTTTGTAGAAATAAGCCAAAAAAAAATTTGAAAAAAGAGGAAATATTGATAAAATAGTAATAGGCAACAACTAATTACTCATTAAATAGTGTCAAATAAAGTGCTTAAAGTAATCCCTTAATTTTTAGTTGTTGCCTTCATGATAAATAAATTTGTGGTAGTTATTATTTAAGGTGACTAGTTATGAGAAAAGAGTATGATTATCAGAAAATAGAAGTAGCTAACAGAGCTGAAGGTGTTTTGATTGAGTATATTTCTTGTGATTGTGGCATGTTAGCGGAACGTATTCGTTGGAAACGAACAGAATACAAATGTAAAAGTTGTGGTAAACAGTATAAGCTTGCATTTGGTGGATGTGGAATGGGAACAGTTTTTTTGACAAATTTTATAAGGTGCAGAACTTCTTTCCGTATGCTATTCCGATTGTACCGTGCAACCGAAGGTGGTTCCACCAATTGACATAGT
>NZ_JBFOEF010000019.1:0-18629 GCF_040886645.1 Enterococcus sp. GC34 | reverse complement strand
TTTTAATTCTTCAGTGCTAGCTTTTTTTGTGGCAAAAGTTCTCTCCAATAAAGTTTAATACATTTAGTTATTGCCAGGAGGTTTCAGGTCGGGATGAGTTAGCAACAGTCGCCGAGAACTATTTTTTTTTTAGGTAGAATCATTTACTTTTAGGTGAAAGATGTCTTATAATTGTAAGCGGATACAAAAAATAAAAAAAGAGGTGGGTAAATGAGTAAAAAAGAAATAAATCAAGTAGTTGCCAGTAGCTATCAATTGTATATTAATGGAGAGTGGACAACAGGTAGTGGTAACAAAATGATTGCTAGTTACAATCCTAGTAATGGTGAAAAATTAGCAGAATTTGTAGATGCCACAAATGCAGATGTGGATCGAGCTGTAGAAGCAGCCCAAGAAGCGTTTCAGACATGGAAAGATGTTGACGTTGTAACAAGAAGCAATCTTTTGTTGAAAATTGCTGATTTGATTGAAGAAAATCAAGAACATTTGGCTATGGTGGAGACTTTAGATAATGGAAAACCGCTTCGGGAAACGCAATCGATTGATGTCCCTGCCAGTGCAGACCATTTTCGGTATTTTGCTAGTGTGATTCGTGGAGAAGAAGGGTCTGTCAAAGAATTTGATAAGGATACGTTATCCATTGTTGTGAAAGAACCTATCGGTGTTGTGGGTCAAATTATTCCGTGGAATTTCCCCTTATTAATGGGCGCTTGGAAATTAGCGCCAGCGTTGGCAGCAGGTAATACGGTTGTGATTCATCCGTCCTCGAGCACATCATTAAGTCTGTTGGAATTGTTTAAGATTTTTGATCAAGTCTTGCCGAAAGGAGTAGTGAATTTAATCACCGGTCGTGGTTCTGATTCAGGAAATTATATGTTGGCACATCCAGGGTTTGATAAGCTAGCTTTTACAGGCTCAACAGAGGTGGGGTACACTGTCGCTAAAGCGGCGGCCGACCGCCTAATTCCAGCCACTTTAGAACTTGGCGGAAAATCAGCCAACATTATTTTTGAAGATGCCAATTGGGAACGTGCATTAGAAGGCGTGCAGTTAGGGATTTTATTCAATCAAGGGCAAGTTTGTTGTGCTGGGTCTCGTGTGTTCGTTCAGTCAGGTATTTATGATCAATTTGTAGAAGCTTTAAAGGAAAAATTTGAACAAGTGAACGTTGGTTTCCCGTGGGAAAAAGACGTTGAAATGGGCGCTCAGATCAATGAGCATCAATTGGAAGAAATTTTAAAATATGTCGAAATTGGTGTGAAGGAAGGAGCTACGCTGATTACTGGAGGGCAACGTTTAACAGAAAATGGGCTAGACAAGGGGGCATTTTTAGCTCCTACGTTATTAGCAAACGGCACGAATACAATGTGTGTGGCCCAAGAAGAAATCTTTGGTCCTGTTGCAACAGTGATTAAATTTGAAACGGAAGAAGAAGTCATTCGTTTAGCTAATGATTCTGAATATGGTCTAGGTGGTGCCGTCTTTTCTCAAGATATCAATGTGGCATTACGGGTTGCTCGTAGTGTACGGACAGGTCGGATGTGGGTCAACACATACAATCAATTGCCTGCGGGCGCGCCATTTGGCGGTTATAAAAAATCAGGAATTGGTCGAGAAACGCATAAATCAATGCTAGATGCTTATACGCAAATGAAAAATATTTACATTGTGACAAAAGAAGAAGCAGATGGACTGTATTAAGTAGTGTAGTGAATTTTAGATAACAAACTTATTTTTGGCTATTGTTATTTTTCGAGCTAAACAAAACAATAATTTTTTTTTAAAAGTTGAGTGATGAGTAAAGTAAAACAGATTAAAAGTAAAGCCTGGTACAAAAATCACTTTGGATTTTTGTACCAGGCTTTAAAGCGGAGTAACAATAGTGTTCACTCTTGGTTGTTTTTAATTTTCGACTATTATAGAAGGAGTTATTTTGCTTCTTCTGCTTCAAATTTAGCAAAAGCTGTTTCAATAACTTCTTTTAATGCAGAAGCAGAAGCTTCCATTTTTTCTTGTTCAGCATCTGTTAATGGAATTTCAATGACTTGTTTAACGCCTTGGCGGTTGATGATCGCTGGTGCACCGATATAAATATCGTTTTGACCATATTCACCTTCTAAATAAACAGATAATGGTAACACAGAGTTTTCATCGTTTAGGATAGCTTTAGTGATACGCGCTAGTGCAACCGCGATTCCATAGAAAGTAGCTCCTTTTTTCTCGATGATTGTGTAAGCAGCGTCGCGTACGTTGAAGAATAAATTAACCATTGCTTCTTCATCGACGTCAGGATTATTTTTCACCCATTCGTAAATTTGTAAGCCAGCGACATTCGCATGTGACCAAACTGGAAATTCTGTATCTCCGTGTTCCCCTAAGATGTAGGCATGGACATTTCGTGCATCAACATCAACTAATTCGGCAATTGCTTGACGGAAACGAGCAGAATCTAGTGAAGTTCCTGAACCGATTACTCGTTCTTTCGGGAAGCCAGAGAATTTCCAAGTTGAATAAGTCAAAATGTCGACTGGGTTTGCGGCAACTAAGAAGATACCGTTGAAACCAGAATCAACAATTGTTGTAACGATTTCTTTATTAATTTTCAAGTTTTTATGAACTAAGTCTAAACGAGTTTCGCCTGGTTTTTGAGGCGCACCAGCTGTTAAGACAACTAAGTCTGCATCATGGCAATCGTCATAAGTAGCAGCATAGATTTTTTTAGGAGAAGTAAATGCTAATGCGTGAGATAAGTCCAACGCGTCTCCTTCAGTTTTTGGTACATTAATATCAATAATCCCAACTTCTTGAGCAATATTCTGAGTTACTAAAGCAAAGGCATAGCTAGAACCTACGGCACCGTCCCCGACTAAAATTACTTTTTGGTGATCTTTATTCCCTGCGGCTGCAGTCATGTGTACCATTCCTTCCTCTACATTCTTTTTCGTGAGCAACGAGTTTTTATTTCCTGTTGCTAAAGTGATAGTAACATGGTTTGTAAAAAATGTCACGAACTTTGATTGTAAAAATGATACAGTTTTCAGACCTGTTTCAAAATGGTAGCTCTTACATGTGCGTAATTTCACTATCTTACGCATATTTAAATTTCTAAAAAATTTTTTTACATCTTTCTTAATCTTCAAAGACTGCGAGTTTTTTTATTTCTATGGTATAATGAATAAAACTGGGTAGCGCATATGCTTCCCAGCCATTTTGTGTTGGCAAGCTTATAATCCAAGGAGAATGAAAGATGAAAGTAATCGTAGGACTGGGAAATCCCGGTAGTAAATACAAAGAAACAAAACACAACATTGGCTTTATTACGCTAGATGAAATTGCGTATCGGCAAAATGTTTCGTTTAATAATAGTAATTTTGAAGCAGATATTGCAGAGTTTTTTATAGGGACTGAGAAAGTATTGTTAGTGAAACCATTAACATTTATGAATGAATCAGGTCGCTCTGTTGGTCCGTTGTTGACCTACTTTGGGGTAGATGAGGAAGACTTGATTGTTATTTATGATGACTTAGACTTAGAGGTCGGTAAAATTCGTTTACGGCAAAAAGGTAGTGCTGGCGGCCACAATGGGATAAAAAGTCTGATTGCCCATTTAGGAACAAATGTCTTTCCTAGAATTAAAATTGGCATTGGTCGGCCCTCAAAAAATGATACAGTTATCCACCATGTACTAAGTACTTTTCCCAAAGAAACACACGAAGAGATGTTACTTGCTGTAAAAAAAGCAGCCGATGCCGCTTTATATGCATGTGAAGGACATACGTTTGTTGAAACAATGAATCAATTTAATGGAAAATAGCAGAAAGGAGGGCCCTTGTTTGAATATTATCGAACGAATTAGCCAAACAGAAATTGCTAAATCATGGCGCAGTCAACTAATGACAACAGGAACGCGCCAACTAATTACTGGGTTATCAGGCTCTGCTAAAACATTACTGATGGCAGGCGCTTTACAAAAGACGCATCAAAAAATTGTTATTGCGGTCCCAAACCTATACTATGCCAATCAATTAGTAGATGATTTTTTAAATATTTTACCTTCAGAACAAGTTCATCTATTTCCAGTAGATGAAGTGTTATCCGCCGAAATGGCCTTTTCTTCACCAGAAGCGCGCGCAGATCGAGTGAGTGCGTTAAATTTCCTGATGACAGCGAATGCAGGAATCGTGGTCGTACCAGTAGCTGGACTACGAAAATATTTGCCAACGAAAGAAACGTGGCAAAATGCGCAACTTCATTGGGAAATCGGGACGGAAGTAGAACCTGAAATCCTCGCGCAACGCCTAGTGTTAATGGGCTATGAACGCCAATCGATGGTCGGGAAGCCTGGCGAATTTAGTATTCGCGGAAGCATTATTGATGTCTATCCGCTAAATGCCGAATACCCTGTTCGGGTGGAACTGTTTGATGTTGAAATCGACTCAATCCGTTATTTTGAAGCGGATACCCAACGTTCATTAGAAAATCTTGAAGAAGTAACGATTTCACCAATGACTGATTTAGTGTTCTCAAAGGCAGATATGAATCATGGCATGATGAGGTTACAAGATGCTCTAGAAAAACGTTTAGCGACAGCTAAAGATCAAACGGAGACCGATTTTTTAGAAGAATATTTTGGTCAGTTGCTGTCTTCTTGGGAACAAGGGATTCCTACAGAAAATGCTCACTATTATACAGATTTTCTGTACCAACAAAAAACTACGCTGTTAGATTATTTACCAGAAAATAGTTTGCTTTTTGTGGATGATTATTCTCGTATGATGGAAACGGAGCGAGAGATCGCTAGAGAGGAAGCGGAATGGCAAACCCTGAAAATTGAAGAAATGCGCGTGTTTTCTGAACAAACTTTTGGCGTAGACTTTCATGATCAATTGCGAAAAACCGCACGAAATACGACCTTCTTTTCACTTTTTCAAAAAGGAATGGGGAATCTTCGTTTCCAAGAAGTCCATAATTTCCAATATCGTTCAATGCAACAATTCTTCGGGCAAATGCCGTTGCTAAAAGCGGAAGTGGACCGTTGGCAAAAGCAAAACCAAACGGTCGTTGTTTTTGTTCCTACGAAAGAACGGATTCAAAAAGTCGAAGAGCTATTTCAGGACTTTGATATACCTAGCGTAGTAAGCAATTGGGATCAGCTGTTAGATGGGCATGTCCAAATTGTCCAAGGTGCATTACAAACAGGGTTTGAATTACCTAAAAACAAGCTCGTGGCGATTACGGAAAAAGAAATTTTTCATACAACGACCAAAAAACGGGCACGTCGTCAAACAATCTCTAATGCGGAACGTTTGAAAAGTTATAGCGACTTAAAAACGGGCGATTATGTCGTTCATGCGAATCACGGGATTGGTAAATATATTGGTATGGAAACCTTAGAAGTTGATGGGGTCCATCAAGATTACATGACTATCTTGTACCAAAATGATGACAAGTTATTTATTCCAGTCACACAATTGAACTTGATTCAAAAGTTCGTTGCTTCCGAGTCTAAAACGCCGAAAATTAACAAGCTAGGCGGCAGTGAGTGGACGAAAACCAAACGAAAAGTTGCTTCGAAAATTGAAGATATCGCGGATGATTTAATCTTACTTTATGCGACAAGAGAATCGGAAAAAGGTTATGCTTTTCCGCCAGATGATGCGTATCAAAAAGAATTTGAAGAGGCTTTTCCGTATTCTGAAACAGACGATCAATTACGTAGTGCTGCCGAAATTAAACACGACATGGAAAAATCTCGACCAATGGATCGTTTGTTAGTTGGCGATGTAGGGTTTGGTAAAACAGAAGTGGCTTTACGAGCGGCCTTCAAAGCTGTTAGCAACAATAAACAGGTTGCCTTTTTAGTGCCAACAACTATTTTAGCGCAACAACATTACGAAACGATTCAAGAGCGGTTTGAGGGCTTTCCTGTAGAAATTGGTTTATTAAGTCGTTTCCGCACGAAAAAACAGCAAAATGAAACAATTGAAAAAATTAAACATGGCCAAGTAGATATTGTGATTGGTACCCATCGTTTATTGTCGCAAGATATTAATTTTAGTGATTTAGGCTTGTTGATTATTGATGAGGAACAACGGTTTGGAGTGAAACATAAAGAACGACTAAAACAATTGCGTTCACAAGTGGATGTCTTGACGTTAACAGCAACACCAATCCCAAGGACCCTTCATATGTCGATGTTAGGTGTCCGTGATTTATCTGTCATCGAAACCCCACCAGAGAATCGTTATCCGATCCAAACGTATGTCATGGAAAATAATCCTGGGGCGATTCGGGAAGCGATTGAGCGAGAAATGGCCCGAGATGGTCAAGTCTTTTATTTATACAATCGAGTAGATACGATTGAACGAAAAGTTGAAGAGTTACAAGCACTAGTTCCAGACGCACGAATTGCGTATGCACATGGTCAAATGACAGAAGTACAGCTCGAGAATACTTTGTTTGATTTTATTGAAGGACAATATGATATATTAGTCACTACAACAATTATTGAAACAGGAGTAGATATTCCTAATGCTAATACCTTGTTTGTAGAAAATGCGGACTACATGGGCTTATCTACGTTGTATCAATTACGTGGTCGTGTGGGGCGTAGCAATCGAGTGGCCTATGCTTATTTTATGTACGAACAGCAAAAAATCCTAAACGAAGTTAGTGAGAAACGTTTAGAAGCAATTAAAGACTTTACGGAATTAGGTTCTGGGTTCAAAATTGCGATGCGTGACCTTTCCATTCGAGGGGCCGGGAACCTTCTTGGTGCCCAACAACACGGCTTCATTGATTCGGTTGGGTTTGATATGTACTCACAGATGTTATCTGAGGCAGTTGCTCGTAAACAAGGGAAAAATATCCAAGACCAAAAAACGTCTGTTGAGATTGATTTGGGCATTGATGCTTATATTCCAGGAACGTACATCACAGATGAACGACAAAAAATTGAAATTTATAAACGGATTCGTCAATTAGAAAATATGGATATGTACGAAGAATTAGAAGCGGACTTGTTAGACCGCTTTGGAGAGTATCCTGACGAAGTGGCGCATTTATTAACCACTGGCCGTATCAAAATGGATGGCGACCGTGCCTTGTTAGAAAGTATTCGTAAACGCGACCAAAAAGTCAAGTTTGTGTTAAGTAAAATTGGCACAAAAACATACTCTGTGGAGCAATTGTTTGAAGCGTTATCGGCCACCAGCTTAAAAGCGGATTTAGCAGTTGAGAAAGAACAAATGACTATTTCCTTGAAGTTGCCGAAAGATTGTAAAGAAGCTGTTTGGATTCAAGAAATTGCTACTTTTACAACCGCATTACGACAAGAAAAATACAAACATTCGCAAGAAACGGATTCCCTTTAAAAGGAGGCCTAGAAGATGGCACAAAAAGAAATGCAGCGAATGATGCAAGGTGCCGTTGTGTTAACCATTGCTTCCTTCATTGCAAAAGTGTTGAGTGCGTTTTATCGCGTTCCTTTTCAGAACTTTGTAGGGGATGAAGGATTTTACGTGTATCAGCAAGTTTATCCAATCTATGGGATTGCGATGACATTAGCATTGTCAGGCTTACCGCAATTTATTTCCAAAATTGTTGCTGAACAACCAGATATTCGGAGTCAAAAACAAGTGTTGCGCCAACTATATCCCTATGTGTTATGGTTAGCGATTGCTTGTTGGGCCTTCTTTTTCTTTGGTAGTCAAGAAATTGCTATTAGTATGGGGGATGCTGCACTCCAACCATTAATGGAAGTTGTTTCCTTTACCTTTTTACTCGTTCCAATTCTTTCTTTCTATCGTGGGAATTTTCAAGGACATTTGTTGATGGTGCCTAGTGGTATTTCACAGGTGATGGAACAGTTTGTGCGTGTCGGGGTTATTCTAGTAGCTGCGTTGTCCTATCATTACTTTGGTGGCTCCATTTACCAAACGGGGACGGTGGCCATGAGTGGTGCGTTGGCTGGCGGTATCTTAGCGGTACTTGTCTTATGGTACTACAATCGAAAAATTCTTAGTGGAAGTACGGAATACTTGCATCAATGGAAGATTATGCCTCAAACTAAAGAACTATTTAAACGTTTAATGATTGAGGGTGGTTTGGTCTCTTTATATAGTGCTTTTCTGATTCTATTTCAATTAATTGATTCCTTTAAAGTAAAAAATGCCCTCATGCTTTTCGGGCTCTCTGATTTAGCTGCGAAAGTGGACAAAGGGGTCTATGATAGAGGACAACCACTAGTTCAATTAGGGTTGGTAATTGCTTTAGCTTTAAGCTCGACCTTTTTACCAGGTTTGACAAAATATTTTATGAAAAAAGACCGTCAACAATTTTTACAAGTTGCAAAAATCTTTTTGCGTCTTACCACAACCTTGGCATCGGCGGCTTCGATTGGTCTGATGATGTTATTGCCGTACATGAACTTTACGCTTTTTAAAGATTATAAAGGCAACGATGTTTTAGGGGTGTATGTTTTATCCATCGCTTTTATGGCCATTATTCAGGCCTACCAAAGTATTGAACAAAGTCGCAATCGTTTTAAAGGTCCTTTAGTGGCAGCTGGTGTGGGCTTATTAGTGAAGTTACTGACAACGGGCTTTTTCACCATTCGTTGGGGAACATTAGGTGCTAGTTGGTCTACCATCCTTGGGTTACTAGCGACGTTATTCGTTTTAGTCCGACAATCGGATGCAGCGATTAATTGTTTTGTTCGAGAACGAAACTTTTTGAAAAAACTGTTGCTTAGTTTAGCAATCATGATGCTGTCATTGCTGGTCTATCAAGGAATTATCTCCATCTTGTTCCAAGGTGTGTATCACCGAAGTCAAGCGTTTTTCGTTACAGTTTTAGGTGTTGCAGTGGGTGGTACAGTTTTTATTAGCACCATCATTAAGTTAGAATTATTTACGATACGTGAATGGTTAAGTTTACCGTATGGCGCAAAAATTTTACGGATGAGACAAAAAAAATAAAAGAGGTGAATGTGATGCGGTTAGATAAATTTTTAAAAGTTTCTCGCATTATTAAAAGAAGAACAGTTGCCAAAGAAGTCGCTGATAAAGGTCGGATTCAAATCAACGGAGTCTTAGCCAAATCTTCTAGTACTGTGAAGATTGGTGACCTTGTCAAAATTCAATTTGGGAACAGAATTTTAGAAGTAGAAGTCCTGCAACTAAATGACTCTACGAAAAAAGAAGATGCCACAAAAATGTATGAAATAAAATCAGAAACACGTGTCTCTGAAGAATAAGCAGGTGAGGATGGAGCGCTTGGCAAGTTCATTGAAAAGATGAATATTCCAAGCGCTTCATCCTTTCAGCGTTTTAATGAAACAGACGCGCCGCTTTTGAAAAAAATTAATAAATCAACCGCTGTTATTTCAAAAGCAAAGAATATTTTAGAAAAAAGCTTGCTTTTCTTTAACTTCTCTGAAATTAACATTAGACAAGGTTCTTAGATGTTGGTATAATAAAACGGACAATCCAAAGCGAGTGGAGCGAGACGATGGGAAAGAATGAAAAAAACTCGAAGAAAGTTGCGGCATTGGAAAATGACTACACGAAAGAACAGTATGTCGAATTCCAAAAACAACAGAAACAATTGATTTTTAGACGCAGACGCTTGGCAGCGATTTTTCTCGTGGCCTTCATTATTTTTGCCTTTTCTGGCATCCAATTGATGAAAGATTATCATCGCTTAGGTGCTTTCAAACAAGAACGAGCAGATGCAATTGCTGAATCCGTAGCAGTTGATAAGAAGGTCAAGGATCTAAAAAAAGACGTTGCTTTGTTAAAAGATGATGATTATGTGGCAAAATTAGCACGTAGCCGTTTCCTTCTCTCAAAAGAAGGCGAACAGATTTATCCCACACCAGAACAAATGAAAAAAACACAGACTTCTGGAGCGGAAGAAAGCAAGAGCAGTTCAGAAAAAAATAGTCAATCACAGTCTTCAACTGAAACAACTAAGTCTTCAGCTGAATAAACTGCAATTATAATTAGGGAAAAAATAGGAGGAACAATTTTTTTATGTCAATCGAAGTAGGAGCTAAATTGCCAGGAAAAGTGTCAGGGATTACTAACTTTGGTGCATTTATTGATTTAGGAGAAGGAAAAACTGGGTTAGTACACATCAGTGAAGTGTCTAATGGATTCGTTAAAGATATTCATGATGTATTAACAGTAGGTGACGAAGTAACAGTGAAAGTAACCTCAGTTGGTGACGACGGCAAAATTGGCTTATCGATCCGTAAAGCACAAGAGCCAGCAGAAGGGCAACAACCAAAACGTGAATTTCAACGTCGTGAAAACAATTATGAGAATCGTGACCGTAATCCACGCGCAGGGGGCAAAAAGCCTTTCAATAAACCACAAGCAAATAACAATAACAATAAACAAGATTTTGACTCATTGATGAGCTCTTTCTTGAAAGATAGTGATGACCGTTTATCTTCATTAAAACGTAATACTGAAGGCAAACGTGGCGGACGTGGCGGACGTCGCGGCTAAGCACAAACAAATAGGGGGACTGGGGATAACGAATGGGTTATTTCTCGGTTCCTCTTTTATTCTAAGGAAGAAAGAAGGGCGAACAATGTTTTGGCAGTTTTATAAACGAGGAAAAGAACAAGGATTTTGGCAACCGCATCAAACAATCGTGGTCGCCGTTTCTGGTGGTGTAGACTCCATGGCCCTTTTGACGTTAATGGAACAGGTGGCAGAAAAAGAACAATTACAATTGGTTGTTGCACACGTCAATCATCAATTGCGAGAAGCGTCGGCACAGGAAGCGCAATATCTCGCTACCTATTGTCAGCAGCGAGAGCTAACGTATTATGAAACACGTTGGGAAGACCCTGAAAAGCAACGGAATTTAGAAGCAAAAGCGCGCACATTTCGTTATGAATTTTTTAAAGAAGTCATGGAAATTGAAGGTGCGGCGGTCTTAATGACGGCACATCATCTAGACGATCAAGCGGAAACGATTTTAATGAAGCTGATTCGAGGAACTAATTTTTCCCATTCCGCAGGCATTAAAGAGAGACGTCCTTTTGCAACAGGGGAATTGATTCGTCCGTTACTTATTTATCCAAAAGAAGAATTGTATCAATTTGCACAGCGCCAAGCATTCGTTTATTTTGAGGACGAAACGAACCAAACCAATGAATATTTGAGAAATCGACTCCGTAATCAGGTTTTGCCGCTATTAAAGCAGGAAAATCCGCAATTCTTAGATCAGATTGCTTCTTTTAGTAATGAACAACGTTTTGCCCAAGAATTTATTCAAGAACAAATTGAGCCTCAATTATCTGAAGCCGTAGAACCGACCAAACAAGGATGGCGCATTCCTTTGAAGAGATTATTAAAAGAAACGCCTGCGTACCAGCACTTCTTTTTAACCGCGTTTTTCCAAAAAACATTAGTGCCGTTAGGGGTTTCGTTAAACCAACGCCAGATGACACAAATTTTAAAAGTTTTGAATGATGAACGCCAACCGCAAGGCTCGGTTATGTTAGAACAGCAATGGCAACTAGCTAAAAGTTATGATTGGCTATGCTTAGAACAAAAACAGGCTGCACTGCGAGAAGAAGTTACACATTTATTAGTACCTGGTGCGGGGATTTATTTATCGGAAACCGAGTGGCTAGGATTAATTGCGACAGACAAACCGTTTCCTCTTCCTGAAGAGATTAATCAGTGGACGGGTCAGTTGTTAGCGATCCCGTTGACCACAGCCACACCTTTGACCGTTCGTCATCGCCAAAGTGGTGATCGGATTACATTAAAACCAGGGTTTACGAAAAAATTAAGCAGAGTTTTTATTGATCAAAAAGTGCCAAATGAAGCGAGAGAGAGTGCTTGGGTCATTACGGATGAGCAAGAGGAAATCATTTGGGTACCAAAATTTGCAAATTCCTATTTGAGTATTCCTTTAGAAACTGATAAAATACACTACAGACTCCTTTTTAAGACAAAGGAGTAATGCTGAAAGGAGCGCACTATGATAGAAAAAGATATTGAGAAAGTCCTAATCTCCAAAGAAGAAATTCTTGCGAAGTCTGCAGAGCTTGGCAAGCAACTGACAGAAGAATATCAAGGGAAAAATCCTTTAGTGGTCGGTATTTTAAAAGGTGCAGTACCATTTATGGCTGATTTGACTCGTGAAATCAATACTTATTTAGAATTGGACTTTATGGATGTATCTAGCTACGGCAACGCGACAGTTTCTTCAGGCGAAGTAAAAATTGTCAAAGACTTAGACACAAATGTCGAAGGTAGACATATTTTAATCGTAGAAGATATCATCGATAGTGGTCGTACATTAGCGTATTTAGTAGATTTGTTTAGATACCGTAAAGCTGCATCTGTGAAAATTGTTACCTTATTAGATAAACCAGAAGGCCGTGTAGTAGACATTAAAGCTGACTACGTAGGGTTTGATGTGCCCAATGAGTTTGTGGTCGGTTACGGATTAGACTATGCAGAAACGTACCGCAACTTGCCTTATATTGGCGTTTTAAAACCTGAAGTTTACGAATCAAATTAATATCTATCAAGGAATTAATTGTGTTACAATGTAAAGGTCAGGATTGATAAAAGAATAACATGAATTGTAATGATGAGCATAAGGAGGACAGGCATGAACAAAAAGAATAATGGCATGAAAAATGGTTTATACTACGTCTTAGTAGTACTTGCCATGGTCATGGTTGTCTATTTCATTTTTGGAAATAACAACCAACAATCGCCAGACATCGATTACTCAACCTTCCAACAACAATTGGAAGACGGAAAAGTCAAAGACATGACCATTCAACCAACCAATGGGGTTTACCGGATTGAAGGTCAGTATAAAGAAAAACAAGAAGTGAAAGACACAGGTGGTCTGTCATTGTGGGGCTCAACGCAAGCATCGTCAAAAGGCTTCACAACAACCGTTTTACCTAGTGATACAACCTTAGCTGGCATTCAAGATGCGGCACAAAATAACAAGGTGAAGCTAGTTGTCAAAGAACAATCAACAAGTGGTGCTTGGTTGTCACTGTTGTTTAGTTTCTTACCATTAGTGATTATTTTCTTCTTCTTCTACATGATGATGAGCCAACAAGGCGGTGGCGGTGGCGGCGGTGGCCGTGTGATGAACTTCGGTAAATCCAAAGCCAAAGAAGCCGATAAAAAAGCTAACCGTGTCCGCTTCTCAGATGTAGCTGGTGCGGAAGAAGAAAAACAAGAATTAGTTGAAGTAGTGGAATTCTTAAAAGATCCACGTCGTTTCGCTGAATTAGGCGCACGGATTCCTGCGGGCGTACTATTAGAAGGACCTCCAGGGACTGGTAAAACATTACTTGCTAAAGCCGTAGCAGGTGAAGCAGGTGTGCCATTTTACTCAATCTCAGGTTCAGATTTCGTTGAAATGTTTGTCGGGGTCGGTGCTAGCCGTGTCCGGGATTTATTTGAAACAGCGAAGAAAAACGCACCTGCGATTATCTTTATCGATGAAATCGATGCAGTTGGTCGTCAACGTGGTGCTGGTATGGGTGGCGGACACGACGAACGTGAACAAACCCTTAACCAATTATTAGTTGAGATGGATGGTTTTGATGGCAATGAAGGAGTTATCGTAATTGCTGCAACGAACCGTTCAGACGTGTTAGACCCAGCGTTGTTACGTCCAGGTCGTTTTGACCGCCAAATCTTGGTAGGACGTCCAGATGTCAAAGGTCGTGAAGCGATTTTACGTGTTCATGCGAAAAACAAACCGTTAGCTGATGACGTTGATTTGAAAGTTGTTGCACAACAAACACCAGGTTTTGCTGGTGCTGATTTAGAAAATGTCTTAAACGAAGCAGCCTTAGTTGCCGCTCGTCGTAACAAGAAAAAAATTGATGCTTCTGATGTGGATGAAGCCGAAGACCGCGTAATTGCTGGTCCAGCTAAAAAAGATCGCGTGATTAATAAAAAAGAACGCGAAATGGTGGCTTACCATGAAGCAGGACACACAATTGTTGGTTTAGTCTTAAGCCGTGCCCGTGTTGTCCATAAAGTAACAATTATCCCTCGTGGTCGCGCAGGCGGTTATATGATTGCTTTACCAAAAGAAGATCAATTCTTAATGACTAAAGAAGATATGTTTGAACAAATCGTTGGCTTACTTGGTGGACGTACAGCAGAAGAAATTATCTTTGGCGTTCAATCAACAGGGGCTTCAAATGACTTTGAACAAGCAACAGGGATTGCCCGTAGCATGGTAACGGAATATGGAATGAGCGACAAATTAGGACCTGTTCAATATGAAGGAAACCATCAAGTCTTTGTCGGTCGTGATTATGGTCAAACAAAAGCTTACTCAGAACAAGTGGCGTTTGAAATCGATCAGGAAGTTCGTCGTATCTTAATGGATGCTCATACAAAAGCGCATGAAATTATCGAAGCGCACCGTGAACAACATAAACTAATCGCTGAAAAACTATTAGAATATGAAACATTAGATGCAAAAGCAATAAAATCATTATTTGAAACAGGTAAAATGCCTGAAGGTGCTGACAGCGACTATCCTAGTGAAAAAGAAGCGCAAACATTCGAAGAAGCAAAACGTGCTTTAGAAGAAAAAGAAGCGCAAAAACAAGTTGAAGAAAAACAAGACTTTGAAGAAGCAAAAAAAGAATTACATGATGAAGCAGAAGAAGTCAAAGTAGAAAGCGAACAAACAGAAAAAGAAGTCCAATCTGAAGAGAAAAAAGATTCAGATTCCAATTCTGAATATGATCGCAATAACTACGAAGATCGTTATAAATAACCAATTAGTAGAAGGTGCAGTATTTGTCGAGATGACGAATACTGCACCTTCTATAATATTAAGATATTCTATAGAAGGAAGATTATTTGGTTGAAAAAACACCTGATTCCTAGTATTATCTGACTAATGGACAAAAAAGCACCAAGAGAAGAGGAAAAAGAATGGAAGATTATTTAGTAAAAGCCCTTTGTTATAAAGGTTCAATACGAGCATATGCCATCAGTGCCACTGAAATTGTTAGCGAAGCGCAAAGAAGACATGATACATGGAGTTCTTCTACCGCAGCGTTAGGGCGCACATTGATTGGAGCCCTTTTACTAGGAGCGACTTTAAAAGGTGACGATAAATTAACTGTAAAAGTACAAGGAAATGGCCCAGCTGGCGCTATTATTGTTGATAGTAATGGCCGTGGAGAAACAAAAGGCTACATTAAAAATCCACATGTCAGCTTAAAGTTGAATGCAACAGGTAAAATTGATGTACGTGGCGCTGTCGGTAACGAAGGAATTTTCACAGTCATTAAAGATTTAGGATTAAAAGAAACCTTTTCTGGACAAACACCTATTGTTTCTGGTGAAATCGGTGAAGACTTTACATATTTTATGGCGGTCTCTGAACAAGTTCCCTCAGCTATCGGTTTAGGTGTATTGGTGGACACGGATGAATCTGTGAAAGCAGCCGGTGGTTTTATGATTCAAGTAATGCCAGGTGCCGATGAAAGTACCATTGATTTTATTGAACAGCGTCTAGCGGAAGTGCCACCAATTTCACAATTACTAGAAAATGGAGAAACACCTGAACAAGTCTTGTATCGCTTATTGGGAGAAGACGAAGTAGAAATTTTAGAAAAAATGCCTGTACAATTTAAATGTGACTGTTCCAAAGAAAAATTTGCGACCGCTTTGATTGCCGTTGGGATCGATGAATTAAATGCGATGATTGATGAAGATCATGGAGCAGAAGCAGTTTGTCAATTCTGTAACAATAAATATCACTATAGTGAAGAAGAATTAATTGAACTTCGCGATGAAGCGATTCGCAATACGAAACAAAAGTAGGAGGAAAGACTATGTGGAAAATTGGAGACGTTGAAATCCCCAACCGTGTTGTCGTAGCTCCGATGGCGGGTATTAGTAACGCCGCTTTTCGTGTGACTGTAAAAGAATTTGGCGCAGGATTAGTCGTTTGTGAAATGATTAGTGATAAAGGGATTAAATTAAGAAACAAAAAAACCTTAGAAATGCTATATATTGATGAGCGAGAATATCCTTTAAGTGTACAAATTTTTGGTGGAGATAAAGAAACATTAGTGGAAGCTGCTAAGTTTGTGGAAGAAAATACGCAAGCGGCGATTATTGATATTAACATGGGTTGCCCTGTCAATAAAATAATTAAAGCTGAAGCTGGTGCGAAATGGTTGCTGGATCCGAATAAAGTGCATGAGATGGTTCACGCAGTCTCTTCGGCAGTTTCTTTGCCTGTCACTGTAAAAATGCGAACAGGCTGGGATGAAGATCATCTATATGCTGTAGACAACGCTTTGGCTGCCGAACAAGCAGGGGCTTCGGCCATTGCTATGCATGGTCGGACACGTGTCCAAATGTATGAAGGGACAGCCAACTGGGACGTTTTAAAGGAAGTGAAAAAGCATTTAACCATTCCTTTTATGGGAAATGGCGATGTCAAAACGCCTGAAGATGCTAAACGCATGTTAGAATATGTTGGAGCGGATGGTGTGATGATTGGTCGAGCTGCTTTGGGCAATCCCTGGATGATTCAACGGACGAAAGAATACTTGGAAACGGGCGAATTGATGCCTGAGCCTTCACCAGCTGAAAAAATCAATATTGCAAAAGTTCATTTACAACGATTAGTGGATTTAAAAGGTGAAAAAATCGCGGTCCGTGAGTTTCGCCAACATGCTTCTTACTATCTAAAAGGAATCTCGCGAGCAGCTAAAGTGAAAGTTGCGATTAACCAAGTTGAAACACAACAAGCAGTTGTCGATTTACTGGATGCCTTTGTAGAGAAGATTTCCAAAGTTGCTGTAACTACTATAGAAGAATAAAAAATTCAAGCCGAAAGTAAAATTCGGCTTGCTTTTTTTCGAATTACTGTGGCATTATTAGGATAGGTTAAAATCAAGAATGGAGGAACAACAGTGGCAGAAGAACAACAAGCGCATTTAGAGGATTTAAATGATCAAATGCTCGTGCGCCGCGAAAAAATGGAAGCTTTACGTGAAGAAGGGATTGATCCTTTCGGTAAACGTTTCGATCGCACTCATAATTCAGCAGAACTTCATGAACAATATGATAATCATACAAAAGAAGAACTTAGTGAAATGAATACAGAAGTCAGCGTTGCTGGACGTATGATGACAAAACGTGGTAAAGGAAAAGCTGGTTTCGCCCATTTGCAAGACCGTGAAGGCCAAATTCAAATTTATGTTCGGAAGGACCAAGTTGGAGACGAAGCCTATGAACTATTTAAACATGCTGACTTAGGCGACTTCTTTGGTGTGACAGGTCAAGTAATGAAAACCAACACGGGGGAAGTTACTGTTAAAGCTCAAACAATTACGTTATTAACTAAAGCTTTGCGTCCATTGCCAGATAAATACCATGGATTAACGAATGTGGAACAACGCTATCGTCAACGCTATTTGGATTTAATCAGTAACAAAGAAAGCTTTGATCGTTTCATGAAACGCAGTCAAATTATTAGCGAAATCCGTCGTTATCTAGATGGCAATGGCTATGTCGAAGTAGAAACCCCTGTCTTGCATAACGAAGCAGGAGGAGCTGCTGCTCGTCCATTTATCACACACCATAATGCATTAGATATGGACTTATACTTACGCATTGCCCTAGAGTTACATTTAAAACGTTTAATTGTCGGTGGCATGGAAAAAGTATATGAAATTGGTCGTGTCTTCCGTAATGAAGGAATCGATACCACTCATAACCCAGAATTTACAATGCTAGAAGCTTACACCGCTTATACTGATTATCAAGATGTGATGGATTTAACAGAGGGAATTATCCGTAATGCTGCGGAAAAAGTCTTAGGAACTACTGATATCACGTACGATGGTCAAGCGGTTGATTTAGGCAGTCCTTTCAAACGTCTACACATGGTAGATGCAGTCAAAGAACAAACGGGCGTAGATTTTTGGCAAGAGATGACGATAGAAGAAGCCCGTGCGTTGGCTAAAGAACATAATGTTGAAATTACAGATGCCATGACAGTCGGTCATATCATTAATGAATTTTTCGAAACATTTGTAGAAGATACATTGCAACAACCAACATTTATTTATGGTCACCCAGTCGCTGTTTCACCATTAGCGAAGAAAAATCCAGAAGATGGTCGTTTCACTGACCGCTTTGAACTATTTATTATCGGAAAAGAGTTTGCTAATGCATTTACAGAATTAAATGATCCAATTGACCAACGTGAACGTTTTGAAGAACAAGAAAAAGAACGGGAACAAGGAAATGATGAAGCACACGGAGTAGATGAAGATTTCATCGAAGCCTTAGAATATGGCTTACCACCAACCGGAGGATTAGGTATTGGGATTGATCGACTAGTTATGTTATTAACCGATGCACAATCAATTCGTGATGTCTTGCTATTCCCGACGATGAGATAAAAAAAGATGCCTTAAGGGCATCTTTTTTTGTATTCGCAAAAAATTAAATAAAAAAAGAATAGAAAAACAATTGAAACCAATTCTTTTTTTCTAAAAAAATCGAAGATGAGTAATAAAAAGAATGGGTAATCTGATAAAAAAACGAACTTTATCTAATCAGATAAGAAAG
>NZ_JBFOEF010000018.1:0-23959 GCF_040886645.1 Enterococcus sp. GC34 | reverse complement strand
AAAGTGACAGAGTAGATGCAGGCTTCGTATACTCGCCGCAGTTTGGCCTTTAAGAGTGATGAGTAGTACAAGGTGAGCGAAGAGAACGTTGTCCCATTCGTAGAAAAAGTACTCCTGCGATTCTCATCAAAATTGCGATCCTCGTCGCAGCTAAATCCTGACATTTGTAAAAAAGTGTTCCTAGGATTTTGACTAAGCAGAGGATTACGAATCTCAGTTTCACTTTCAACGGAAGAAACGCCCTATAGATAATGGTTTTATTATTAAAAAGAAAAAGTTGCCAAACAAAAGGGCAGTTAGGAGAATGCAAAATGAAAAATAAACGTTTAACGTTTGTCGTGTCTTTATTAGCTATTTATTTAATTGGTGCTTTTTTTGTGAATCAAAAAGTGACGAATTCAAAGAAAGAAACAGTTACTGTAGGGGTTCTGCAGTTTGTCAGTCACCCCGCATTGGACGAAATTTATAAAGGTGTCGAAGAAGGATTAAAGGAAAATGGTTATGACAAAGGCAAAAACTTAGAAATTATTTTTCAAAATGGTCAAGCCGACCAGAGTAAGTTAGCAATCATGAGTCAACAATTAGTACAAAAAAAGGCAGACGTTTTAATTGGCATCGCCACGCCAGCTGCGCAAGCGTTAGCCAACACTACCCAAGAAATCCCAATCATTTTAGGCGCCATTACGGACCCTGTTAGTGCAGGATTGGTGAAAGACAATCAAAAGCCAGGCGGTAACATCACGGGTGTTAGTGATCAATCACCTTTGTCAGCCCAGATGGATTTACTAAAAGAATTGATACCAGCTGCCAAAAAAATAGGTATTCTCTATGCTTCCTCAGAAGAAAACTCTCGATACCAAGTAGCTGAAGCGCAGAAAGCAGCTGAAGCCAAAGGATTGACAGTGAAAACATATGCTGTGCCATCAAGTAATGAAATAGCACAAACGGTCCAAGTGATGACTAAGGAAACCGATGTGATTTATATACCAACTGATAATACGATTGCTAATGCCATGCAAACGGTAGTCGGAGAAGCAAATCGAACCAAGACGCCGATTATTCCTTCGGTGGATACAATGGTAGAACAAGGCGGTTTAGCAACAGTAGGGATTAATCAACATGCGTTGGGGGTACAAGCCGGCAAAATGGCAGCAGAGGTTCTGTCTGGAAAAAGTCAACCAGCAACTACACCCATTTATACCTTTAATACAGGCGACACAATTATCAATGAAAAACAAGCTCAAAAGTTAGGGATTACGATTCCCGCAGAGTTAGCAAAAAAATCGAAATTGATTAACTAATTATCAAAGAAAGTAGGAGAAGCGATGATTGTTTCAGCAATTGGACAAGGAATGTTATGGGCCTTGTTAGGACTAGGTATTTTTATGACTTATCGTATTTTAAATTTTCCAGATATGACCACAGAAGGTTCATTTCCGTTAGGAGGGGCGGTTTGTGTAACTGCCATTACAACAGGGGTTTCACCATTTGTAGCGACTCTTTTAGGGGTCGGAGCAGGAATGCTTGCCGGTTTAGTGACTGGTTTACTATTTACAAAAGGAAAAATTCCAATTATTTTAGCAGGAATTTTAGTGATGTCTGGTTTAAATTCCGTGATTTTATTTGTGATGAAATCGCCAAATAAGTCTTTATTAAACCAACCGAAGATTCAAGATGTTTTTCAAAAAATGGCCTTACCAGATTATTATGATACTATTTTTTTAGGGATTAGTGTTTTGGCTGTGGTAATGATTTTACTGTTATTTTTCTTTAACACTAGTTTAGGACAAGCCTATATTGCGACAGGTGACAATGAAGAAATGGCTCGCTCGATTGGCATTCAAACGGATCGCATGAAAATTTTAGGATTGGTTTTATCGAATGGCTTGATTGGCTTATCTGGCGCTTTGATTGCCCAAAATGATGGATATGCGGATGTAAGTAAAGGAACCGGCGTCATTGTGATTGGCTTAGCTTCACTCATTATTGGTGAAGTACTGTTTGGAGAATTAACGTTTGGTGAACGGTTGATGGCGATTGTTGTAGGGAGTATTATTTATCAACTATTGATTTTATTAGTGATTAAATTAGGCTTTGATACGACATATTTGAAAATCTTCTCAGCAGTGATTTTAGCAATCTGTTTAATGATCCCACAATTGAAAAAAGCATTACGACTACATGGCTTTTCTGATAAGGGGGAAACGAAATGAAACCAGTTGTTGAATTAAAAAATGCGACAAAAATCATTGATAATGGGATGAATGAAAAAAAAGTGATTTTGGATCATGTGAACTTAGCCATTTATCCTGGGGACTTCATTACTGTTTTAGGTGGAAATGGCGCAGGCAAGAGTACGCTATTCAATAGTTTAGCAGGAACTTTGACACTAACAGAAGGACAATTTTTAATTGAAGGAGTCAATCGCACCAATCTTTCTGAAGTCAAACGGGCCAAATCTCTAGCGCGTGTTTTTCAAGATCCTAAAATGGGGACAGCACCAAGAATGACTGTGGCAGAAAATTTATTGCTTGCCATGAAACGCGGACAAAAACGTCCCTTAACATTACGGAAGATAAATGAGCAACGCGCCTTGTTTACAAAAATCTGCCAAGAAGTTGGCAATGGCTTGGAAAATCATCTGGATACACCGACAGGTAACCTTTCTGGCGGTCAACGCCAAGCCTTAAGTTTATTAATGGCCACTATCACAAAACCAGAATTATTACTTTTAGATGAACATACTGCTGCCTTAGATCCCAAAACATCCAAGCAGCTGATGCACTTAACGGAACAACGGATTGAAGAAGGGAACTTAACTTGTTTAATGATTACCCATCGAATGGAAGATGCTTTACGATATGGCAATCGTTTAATTGTTTTACAAAAAGGTAAAATTGTTCAAGATTTAAACGCTGCTGAAAAAGCACAATTAACGCTACAAGATTTGTTGCTGTTCTTTGAAGAAGTAGAATAAAAAACAAGCTCAGAAAATGAGCTTGTTTTTTTATTTTTTGACCAATCGGAAGAGTCGCTTGGGGAAAAAACGTTTGACAATTCGTTCCAGTAACGATGTCACCATAAAGCCCGCTGCGATAGCTGCAGCAGTAAAGACAACTTTTAAAATCAACTGCAACCCGTCATCAATGTTTCCTAACAAAATGCTCCGAACCGCTTGATAGGCAGGGCCTCCTGGCACTAAAGGAACCAAACTAGGAATATAAAAAATAATCATCGGCATTTTTTTGTAACGAGAAAAAAAGATACTAGCGATCCCTAACCCGACCGTTCCTAAAAAGTTTACAAAGGTTTGACTAGCATCAAAAGTTTGCGTTAAGACATAATAAATCATCCAGCCTGTCATGCCAGTAATACCACAAGCCACCAGTGCTTTACGAGGAATGTTCGTAATAATACCAAACGTCACAGTCGCTAAAAAACTAAAGAGAAGATGAAAAATTAGTTCCATTTGAACACTCCTTACATAAATAATTTAAAAATCAAGGCAATTCCCAGGCCAACAGACCCAGCAATAAAAATAGCTTCTGTCCCTCGCGCCGTCCCGCTGATGAGGTGGCCCGCTAAAATGTCGCGAAAAGAGTTCGTAATCGCCACACCTGGAACTAACGGCATTACCGCACCAATAATAATATTATCAATGTTGACCGCTAAGTGAAAATGCACAGCCAAATAGGCCAACAAACCAATGACAAAAGCGGCTGCGAATGAATCGAGGTAAGGAACTTGGAATAACTTTTGGGTAAAAAGGTAACTGGCATACCCAATCACGCCAACAAAAAAAGTTGCAATAAAATCTTGCCAAGTGCCACCAAAAATGTACATTAACGTACAACTAACAATCCCGGCTGCTAACAAGCGTAACGAAATTGAAAAAGTGGGGGTATCTGTTTCTAATAGAGTTAAGCGCTGATAAAGCTCTGGCAAAGTAATCTCCTTTTGCGCAAATTCTCTTGATAATTGATTGACAAGGCTAACTTTTTCCAAATTAATCGAGCGCTGGGGGATGTTTTCTAATTGCGTATAATTACTGGAACGAAAGCCCACGAAAATCCCTGTAGCCGTCGTGTAACAAACGCTCTCTGGCTCGCCAGCATTTGTAGCAATCCGAGTAATTGTATCTTCGGTTCTATATACTTCAGATCCGCTTTCCAGCATAATTTTTCCAGCTAAAATGCATGTATCAATAATTAATTGTTTTCTTTTTTCGCTATTAACCAAAGGAATGGCTCCTTTCATTTCGAGTTCACTTTTAGTGTATCATTTTTTTTAAGAACTGTACGCAATTTAAAACAGAGATAGAAAAAAAGTGTGATTTTTTACAAAAATGAAACGAATCTTAAGAATAAATGAAAACAAATAAGGAATTAGTAAAAATTATGGGTTAGTTGTAAGAATCTAGGATCTTTCCTTGCATTTTAGTAGGAAACATCCTATCCTAAACATAGAAAAACAAAGGGGTCAATAAAAATGGACAACCAATGGTTACTCTACGGAATTAGCAGTGTCGTATTAATTATTTTAATCAGAAGAACAATCCTATCAGGAAACATCGTATTAAGTTGTTTGTTGGGAGCGATTTTGCTGATTCAAGTAGTGGGAGTAGCTCTCTGTGCACAGCAGAAAAAGAAAAATGAACATACAAAAGAACTACCTTCTTCTAAAGTACATCAATAGAAGAAGGTAGTTTTCTCTTATAGTAAATCAAATTTTTTCAAGCCATTAACAATGCCATTTTCAGTATTTTTAGTTGAAATAAAGGTGGCTTTTTCTTTTAGTTCTTCTCGCGCATTACCCATGGCAATTCCATAATCACAGGCCTCAAACAGCGCCAAATCATTGATGCCATCACCAAAGGCATAAGTGGGAATGCCGTTTAATCCCAAGGAGTTAAAAAGATTTTTGACACCAGAGCCTTTAGAGACCCCTTTACGAACAATATCTATTGAAAAAGGACCATTGCGATAAAAGGTCAATTCAGGAAACCGCTCATAGTAATATTCATCATCATCGCCATGTTGACTTAAGACCAACATCATGTTGACGGCATCATTCTCATAACCTGTGGGATCAATTTCTGGAACAGCTGAATGAATATAGTCATAGGCTTGTTTCACTGTGCCAGTATGCCCTGTACAAAAAATACGGCGCTCATTGTAAAAAGCCAATTCATGACCACGCTGTTTGACATGTTCATGCAGTGAAACACATTCCTCTGTTGTAAATTCATCTGAATAAATCGTTTTTCCTTCATAATGAATAAATTGCCCGTTCATTACAATCGCAGAATCAATGCCACTGGCTTTCATAATTGGCTGAATCTCACACAAGGTCCGTCCTGTCGCAATTAAAGGTAAAATTTGATTGTCTTTCAAGGCCGCCACTGCTGCGGTAATCTCAGGAGTAATTTGCGAGGTTCCATCTAACAAAGTTCCATCTAAATCAAAAAAAGCAATAGCTTTCATTTTATCCATACCCTAACATCCTCTCTACGCTTGTTATTTTAACAAACTTTTCTGAAAAGACAATGGGTTCCCTTCGTTTTCTTTAAAAGAGCAGGAAAAAAAGTGATTTTTGATGGTTCTGTAAAGGATTTTTGAAGAAATATAGAATCGGTTGGTACAAATTCAATTTTAGAGTATACTACAATAGAGCAGTTTTATGAAAAGTGAATAAGGAGTGAATGAAATGAATATATTAATGATTGAAGACAATGAATCCGTCTCAGAAATGATGCAAATGTTTTTCTTAAATGAAGGGTGGGAAGCTACCTTTAAAGATGATGGCAAAGAAGGATTGGCGACTTTTCTTGCTTCGCCAGAAAAATGGGACATGATTACGTTAGACTTAAACTTACCTAGTATGGATGGGATGGCTGTTTGTCGTGAAATTCGCAAAGTTTCAGCCAATGTTCCCATTATTATGTTGACTGCTCGTGATTCTGAAAGTGACCAAGTAATTGGCCTTGAAATGGGTGCGGATGATTATGTGACAAAACCATTTAGTCCATTAACTTTGATTGCACGGATGAAAGCTCTACATCGTCGTGCCGAGGTGGCAGAGGCTGCGCATGATACGTCTGAGAATACAGATGAAACGTTTGATGTGATTACGGATCATTTTAAAATGAATACGAAAACACGAGAAACATATTTAGATAATCAATTAATTGAAGGCTTAACACCTAAAGAATTTGATTTGCTATACACTTTAGCAAAAAAACCACGCCAAGTCTTTTCACGCGAACAACTACTAGAATTGGTTTGGGACTATCAATACTTTGGCGATGAACGGACAGTTGATGCCCATATCAAAAAATTACGACAAAAAATTGAAAAAGTGGGTCCTCAAGTCATCCAAACGGTTTGGGGCGTAGGGTATAAATTCGACGATTCAGGTGTTGCTTAATGAAGTATTTGTATCAACAATTACTTGCTTTTATAGGTGTGATTGCTCTGATTATTCTCATTGTCGGAACGTCTTTCACACAATTGACCAAGCGCACAATGCAAGAAAATAACTATGAACAGCTATATGGTTATGCAGAATCGGCTTTAGAAACACGTGACTTTTTTATTAATGTCGCAGGCGTTTCGGATCGAGATGTTTTATCCTATTCATTTCAGTTGACTGAGCGCGTACTCCAGAAGCAAGATGTGCAATTTGTGTTTATTAACAAGGACCGCGAAGTGCAGTACCCACCAGTTGATAGCACAAAAAAATTAGACTTTTCCTTAATCGATAAAAATTGGGATCAAATCATGAAAGGCAATCGTGTTTATGCAACAGAAAACATTGATATTTATGGGGCCCGAAATACTTCGTCCTATGTAATGTTACCGGTGTATGCATCAAATCAGTCTTCTGATAAAAAAGTGATTATTGGTTCACTCGTTATTACACAACCTGCCAAAAACGTTGACCGAAGTGTTCAGTCCGTGACACAAAACTTGATTAAAGGCTTTATTTTTTCTGGTGTGATTGCCTTGTTACTAAGCTATCTATTTGCGACTTTCCAAGTGAAACGAATTAATCGGATGCGTAAAGCCACCAAAGAAATTACTAGTGGAAATTTTGATATTCAATTACCGGTTCATGACAAAGATGAATTTGATGACCTAGCAGAAGATTTTAATAAAATGGCCGCGTCTTTAAAAGAATCACAAGAAGAAATCAATCGGCAAGAAGAGCGCCGTCGTCAATTTATGGCGGATGCTTCTCATGAAATGCGGACGCCTTTAACAACTATTAATGGCTTGTTAGAGGGATTGCAGTATAATGCTATTCCTGAAAATCAAAAAGAGAATGCGATTAAACTGATGCAAAATGAGACCGCTCGCTTGATTCGCTTAGTCAATGAAAATCTTGATTATGAAAAAATTCGGACCAACCAGATTCAAATTGTTGTGAAGAAGTTCAACGGAACAGAAGCTTTAGAAAATATTGTGACTCAACTAACGGCCAAAGCTGAAGCCGCCGGTAATCAATTGTATTTAGACACCACCGAACCAATTGATGTGTATGCCGATTATGATCGTTTCGTGCAAGTTGTTGTCAATATTGTTCAAAATGCCATCCAATTTACTGAAAATGGCGAAATTCATATTGCTTTAGAAAAAGGCTATTTAGAAACCATTGTCCGTATTTCTGATACAGGAATTGGCATGACGGAAGAACAAATTCTGAATATCTGGGATCGTTATTACAAAGTAGATCCATCCCGTAAAAATACGAAATATGGAGAATCAGGATTAGGCTTACCAATCGTTCAACAATTGGTCCGCTTGCATAAAGGAAAAATCAATGTTGAGAGTGAACTTGGTAAAGGCACCACGTTTATTATTTCATTTCCTGATGTTGAAATCACTGAAAACTAAAGAAAACGTCTGGTCACAATCAGTGCCAGACGTTTTTTTAGTTTAATAACGCATGTAGAGACAGGGGGTGCACATAGGGACTATCAATAATTTGTGGATCCTTTGTCAGAAATAGCAAGCGCTTGTTTCTTTTTTGAACTTCTATTTTTAATTGAGGTAAAATTTCTTGACGTTGTCCAATCGTTAATGAAGAAAAGATGTCATCAATCACTAACGTACTTGTTTTTGAAAGCAAAAGTTGTATTATGCGCATTTTAATTTTTTCAAAAGTCGTAAAAGAAGTAAAGGAACGACCAAGTAAGGCAGGTTCTAATTGGAACACCTGGAAAGCTTCGGCTAGAACTACTTTTCGATCCCGTTCTTTGATCGTACTAGCGATAAATAAATTTTCTTCTAATGGCAAGTAGGGCAGAAAGGTTTCACTAGAAGAAAGCCTAGTAATGGTTAATTGGTTTGTTTGGAAAAAATCGGCCAATGCGAGTTCTTGTTCTGGAGCAGAATAAATGATTCCATAAACTTCTCGCAAAGCTAACGCGTCGAATGAGGATTTTTTTTCGGTTGTTTTTTTGAATGATGGTGTGACATTCATAGAAAATCCCTCCCTTATTTCTGATGTGTACGTAAATAAATCAACGTGAAAGGAGTCCCGCAAACAAGAGGAATGCCAAGCAAGATTAAGCAGTTAACAAAGCAATTACGGATTGTATAAAGCGACTGCATACTTTTAAAATCAAAAGAAAACGCTTGGATCGTTTGAATCCCTAAATGCTGGATATTTGTAATCGTGACATCCTGGTCGGTACTTTTAGCTAAAAATGCTGGAGTTTCCAAATGAGACCACTGTAAAATAGCATCACGGGCAGCCCAAAGAACAGTATTATACGTTTCTTGAAACATTAAAGTGAAAAGTAAAAAACTGAAAATTCCTAATAGAGCCGGTAAACACAACTCTAGTAAGAGCTGTTTGGTGACATACATATTTGAAAAGTGCATGTGATACCATGTATGTATTTCTTCCTTTTTTATGCGTAATGTCACATACATCAACAGAAGAAAAGTAACACCAAAGAAAATGACACTACCTAGATAGAGGTGCCAATAGTATTGAATCAGTTGGTAATGGTAACTAGTTTGTTTTTCAATATCGACAAAGTCTGGCATCGTTCGTAAAAACTCTTTTTCAAAATCAATTAAGTTAAACAGCCCAGTCAATAAGAAAGAGAACAGGAAGAAGAAGAGTGCAGTGGTTAATGTGATTTTTTTATGATAAAAACTACTAGCTGTAGCGTAACGGACACTTCTCATCAACTTTCACCTCTCTAAACTATCTTTAGTATAGTGAAATAATATGAATTAATTATGAAAAAGTAGCAAAAAAGCTTGAGCAAATTGCTCAAGCTTTTTGAAGATTTATTTACCAGTTTTTTGATAGCCTTGATAACTGTCAGTGTGATATTCATCAACGGTTGATTTATTATTGTTTTTACTGTAAACACTCGTTGATTTTTCACCTTTTTCTTTTTCAATTGCTTCCAGTTGTTGCAATTGGTTCTTGTAATCATAGTCTTCTGGGTTAACTGGTTTTAAGCCGCTATTGGTATAGAAACGAAGCAAGTCACCGTTAGTAATTTGGTCAGACGTTTCTAATTGTTTCGTCGCTTTGGCTTTTAAATCAGCGACTTCTTTCTTAACTTCTTCGGTTGGCTCTGTAATTAAAGTGCCTGTTTTAGTATCGTAAATGCTAGAACCTAAAATAGTATATTTAGGTGTTACAACATTGCCGTTGCGGAAAGCAACGATTTGATTGTGTTGTTTAGAGAATAAATCTTGGCCTAACTGAATGTAGTTTTTCGTATCGACACCAAGCAAGTGTAGAAGGGTTGGTAAGGCATCAACTTGGCCGCCATACGTATGGTTCACACCGCCATTTTCTTGACCAGGAACGTGAATCATATAAGGAACACGTTGCATATTGGCGTTGTCAAAATCGTTCCAATCTGCTTTGGTTTTACCTACTAACTCTGCTAAGTTTTGGTTTCTTGAATTAGAAACCCCATAGTGATCGCCATAAAGAACAATGACTGAGTTTTCATAGAGACCTGAAGATTTCAAGTAGTTAAAGAATTCTTCGACTGCTTTATCTAAATAATTCGCTGTTGCAAAGTAACCATTAATTGTTTCGTCAGAGGTTTTTGCAATTGGGAATCCTGCTTCATCGTTTGTAAATTGAGAATAAGGATAATGATTGGATACAGTAATAAATTTAGAATAGAACGGTTGTTGTAAATGCTCTAAATATTGAACGGATTGATTAAAGAATGGTTTATCGTGTAACCCATATTGGAATGAGTTATCTGAATTAACATCATAATAACTAGCATCAAAGAAATAGTCATAGCCTAAACGTTTATAGGTTTCATTTCGATTCCAGAAGTTACCGGCATTTCCGTGGAAAGCAGCGCTAGTGTAACCTTGGGTTTGTTTTAAAATATCGGGTGCTGCTTCAAACGTATTTTTCCCACCAACTTGTGTAAAGAGTGAACCTTGGTCTAAACCAAATAGTGAATTTTCAAGTAACGTTTCGGCATCACTTGTTTTTCCTTGACCAACTTGGTGGAAGAAGTTATCAAAGCTAAAGGTACTTTTACTATTGTAAAGACTATTGATAAATGGTGTGACTTCGTGTTCTACGCCATTTTCATCTTTTAATTTGTAATTAACTAAAAATTGTTGGAAACTTTCTAAATGGATATAAATTACATTTTTGCCTTTTGCAATACCAAACTTACTATCATCGGGTGCCGCATATTGTTGTTTCACGTAATCTTCAACTTGTTTCATATCGTTAGCACTAGCTTCGGCACGGACTTGGTTTGTTTGGTAAGTTGTAATGCCATCGTATACGGTAAAGGCATTTAAGCCTAAGAATTTCACGATATAGTCACGAGAGAATTGACGTCCTAATAATTGGGGACGTTCTGTTTCAGCCATAAATAGATTGAATAAGAAAAAGACAACAGAAAGGAGTGTGACAGAGACTGCTACACGTGCGCGGACTGGACGCGCATCTGTTTTAATTTTTTTCGTTAACAATAATACGCCAATAATAATGAAGTCTAAGAAATAAATGACGTCATAAGGTCTAAAGAGACGTAAGGCACTTTCGCCAAGACCGCTAGCTACTTTGCCAGCACCAAGCATCGTATTAACTGTGATGAAGTCAGTAAATTCTCGATAATACACGACATTTGAGAAGAGCAGTAAACTCATCAAGAAGTAAATAATCATCATTGTAATATAAGAAGCTTTTTTACGGCGAACATACAAAGCGATGGCTAATAAAAAGACCGTTGTGGCAATTGGATTAATTAAGAGTATGAAATACTCGTTAATATTTTCCAAACGTAAATGGAAATCAACGGCGTACGCAAAGAGGTTTTTTAGCCACAGTAAGATGGCGATTAGCGAGAATAACCCCAGTCGCGTGTTCAAAATATTTGTTTTAAATAATTTTTTCAAAATAAACGTCCTTTCTAAACGATGATTCTATAAAAGTAAAATTAGGTAAATTTCGTATTTTACAATATCGCTTTAATTTTACTCTTTCACAAATTTTATGTCAATTCTTACCGAAGTGAGGAATGGTGATGTTAAAGAAAACTTACTATTTCCTTAAACTTTTTAGTTCGTTAAATGACGTGAAGCTTGAATCCTTTAAAGACAGATGGGCCTTTTTTTGCTATACTAGATAGGACTTTGAAAAGTAGGTGTACAGAATGAAACTTCAAGTAACTAAAAAAGCAGAACATAAATTTAAAAAAGGATATCCTTTAATTCAGAAAGAAGATTTGCAACAAGTGCCAGCGCCGTTACCAACAGATTGGCTTACTTTGATTGATAGTAAAGGCCAGCGTTTAGCCGAAGGATATTTAGGCGAACAAAATAAAGGAATTGGTTGGTTGCTGTCATGGCATGGACCAATTAATCAATCTTTTTTTCAACAACTCTTTGGAATAAGTCGTGAGAAGCGGACATCTTTTGAAAAGGATTCGCTGACAACCGCTTATCGATTATTTAATGGAGAAGGAGATGGCATTGGGGGTCTAATCATCGATCGCTATGCAGATTACGCCGTTTTTTCATGGTATAATGAAACCCTTTATCAGAAAAAAGTCGAACTTTTGACGGCGTTTCGCACAGTTTACCCTGACATTATTGGTGCCTACGAAAAGATTCGCTTTTCCACAAAAAATTTACCCGAATCACAGTTTTTGTATGGCGAACAAGCACCCGAGCCATTACTTGTCACTGAAAATGGCGTTCAATTTGCCACCTATTTAAACGAAGGATTAATGACAGGCATCTTTTTAGATCAAAAAGAAGTTCGTGGTCGATTAGTAGATGGTTTTGCAGTAGGTAAAACAGTCTTAAATATGTTTAGTTATACAGGTGCTTTTTCAGTAGCTGCCGCTATGGGAGGTGCCGTGGCCACCACTAGTGTGGATTTAGCTAAACGAAGCTTACCGAAAACGACTGAGCAATTTGAAGTCAATCATTTAAATCTTGCCCCGCAAAAGATTATTGTCATGGATGTTTTTGACTACTTTAAATATGCTTCACGTAAAGGCTTGAGTTATGACATGATCATTTTAGATCCGCCGAGTTTTGCTCGCAACAAAAAGAAAGTTTTTTCCGTTGCTAAAAATTATGGGGAGCTAGTGAAAGATTCTATTGATATTTTAACGGATAAGGGAACGCTTATTGCCTCAACCAATGCGGCAAATTTATCCTTGGCCAAATATCAAAAAATGGTGATTACTGCCTTGCAAGAGAAAAATGTTCGTTACAAGATTACGGACACGTATCAATTACCAGCAGACTTTCAAGTGAATCCTAATTTTCCAGAGGGGAACTACTTAAAAGTCCTGTTTATCGAAATTGAAAAATAATTTTTTACACCAAGCAAAAGTCCCAGCGCCGCTAATCGGCATTGGGACTTTTGCTTGGTGTTTATTTTATAGTAACTTTTGGGCTTTTTGGGTGTTTGCAAAATGCAGCTTCGCGTAATTCGCTAATAAGTCTAGGCCGCCTTTTTTCAAAATACGGGCGGCTACTTGATCTGATTTGCTGCCAGCACCAGAGGGCACAGAGAAACCCAATTCTGCAGATTCTTTGTCTAACTCTTCTAAAAAAGCAGCGCGGCTAATAATAGAGGCGGCAGCAACGGCAACATGATACTGCTCTCCTTTAGTGACGAAGAACAATTTTTCAGTGACTTGATTTTTTTCATTACGAACATATTTCCGATAATTATTTTCAGGCGTGAATTGGTCAATCAAAATCCCTTCTGGCTTTGTGGGAGCCAATTCTTGCAGCAACAGATAAATCGCTTGGTTATGCAAAGCGACTTTCATGTGTACAGCATTGTAGTTTGGTTGGATCTCATTGTATTTTTTTGGTTCAACGATTAATAACTTGTAAGGAATCAGTTCTTTAATGACATGTGACAATTGAATAATTTGTGGGTCGGTTAATTCTTTGGAATCACGAACACCCAATGCTTTTAGTTTGCTAATCATGCTTTTGTCAACATAGGCAGCACAGACAGTTACAGGACCAAAATAGCTACCATTACCGACTTCATCGGAACCTATCACAGACCAGTTGCCAAAATCAGCAGGCAGTGTAGTAGTCTGGGCAGAAACTTTTTTCTGTGGTGTGGTACTCGTTCCTTCCCAACGAGCGGCCTCTTTTTCAGCTTGAGGTCCCTGAAACATGACTTTACCTGATTGATAAGCAGTGATGGTAGTGGTGCCAACCTTGGCCACAAAGACAGTATAAGGGACCGTTTTATTTAAACGATTGGGTTGATAAACAGTGGTCATCTCTGCTAATGTTTTTTTACTAACTTTAATTACGTGATTCTGTGCCATCAATTGTTCCTCATTTCTTGATATTTCTTCTTTACTATAGTAAAGGAAAAACAAGTAAATGAAAAGGTTTTGCGTTAGCTTGTTCCTGAAAATGACAATGTTTAGGAAATGTATAATTTTTTTCTATAGTTGGACGCTAGTTGTTATCTAAATTTTTATTCAGTGCTATACTGTGGGAGAGAAGGAGACGATGAAAGAGTCGACTAGAACAAGGGGTGATGTGTTTGAGAAGAAAAAAAGAAATGCAAGAAAATGAACCAATAGCAGTGACTGCTAACGCAGAACGCTATTATCCAGAAGATAAACAAGGATTGACGGCCGCACAAGTTGAAGAAAGACAGCGAAAAGGCTTAGTCAATGCCGCCGTCGATACAGAGTTTATCACAACGAAACAGATTGTTATTAATAACGTATTTACGTATTTCAACTTAATTTTTGTGGTACTAGGCGTGTTATTAATGCTGGTACAATCTTATAAAAATATGACCTTTTTGCCAGTAGTAATCATTAATACGGTCATTGGAATTTACCAAGAAATTAAGTCGAAGAAAGTATTAGATAGCTTAAATATTCTAAACGCTACAAAAGTAACCGTTGTGAGGGATGGCCAAGAACAAGAAATTTCGCCAGATGAGCTGGTTTTGGATGATGTGGTGCTCTTTAAATCGGGTGAACAGATTTCTGGGGATGCAATTGTCTTATCTGGTGAAGTCCGTGTGAATGAATCCTTGTTAACTGGGGAATCTGATGAGATTACCAAAGTAGCAGATAGCCAACTTTTGTCAGGTAGCTTTATTGTGTCAGGTTCTTGTTATGCAAGAATTGATAAAATTGGCGCTGAGGCCTATGTTCATCAATTGACGCTTGAAGCGAAATCAATTAAAAAAGGGGAACAATCAGAGATGGTCGGTTCCATTAACCGTTTGGTGAAATGGGTAGGGATTATTATTATCCCGATCGGCTGTGTTCTATTTTTCCAAAGTTATTTCATCAACCATCAAGGGCTTCATGACAGCATTGTCTCCATGGAAGCTGCCTTGATTGGGATGATTCCGGAAGGGCTGTACCTTTTAACAACCGTTGCATTAGCTGCCAGCACAATGCGCTTAGCGAAGCGCGGCGTTTTATTGCACAACATGAAAAGTATCGAATCCTTAGCGCGTGTTGATGTGTTATGTGTAGATAAAACAGGAACAATTACTGAAAACACGATGGAAGTCCAAGAGTTGGTTCCTGTGGTGAGCATCGAAAATGATGGTACAGACTTAACCAATGTCGAAAAATTAATTGGCGATTTTTGCCGAACAATGTCAGCTGACAATGATACGATGAAAGCGATGAAAGAATTTTTTGTTACTAATAATCAGAGGGAAGCCGTTAGCTATACTTCGTTTTCGTCTGTCGAAAAATTTAGTAGCGTGACTTTCCCGGAAGCGACGTATATTCTTGGGGCGCCAGAGATGATTTTGAGAGACAATTATGAAATGTATCAATCTGAAGTGGAACATTATACAAGTCAAGGCTATCGCTTATTGGTGTTCGGAAAGTATTTAGGAGAATTTCATGAAACGTTGGCAGCAGAGGTTCAACCTCTAGGCTACATTCTTCTTTGGAATCCGATTCGTAAAGAAGCCAAAGCAACTTTTGAATATTTCGCTGAACAAAATGTGGCCATTAAGGTCATTTCTGGCGATAATCCTTTAACAGTATCCAATGTAGCACAAGCGGCAGGCATTATTGGTGCTGAAAATTACGTGGATGCGCGAACATTAACTACAATGGAAGCTCAGACAGAAGCTTTAGAAAAATACACCGTTTTTGGTCGTGTCACGCCAGAACAAAAGAAACAATTTGTGCTATTGTTGAAAAAATTAGATCATACAGTGGCGATGACAGGGGATGGAGTCAATGATATTTTAGCCATGAAAGAAGCAGATTGTAGTATTGCCATGGCTTCAGGAAATCAAGCTACAGCACAAGCCTCGCAAGTTGTGTTGTTGGATTCTGATTTTTCAACAATGCCGGAGGTTGTCTTTGAAGGCCGCCAAGTAGTTAATAACATTGAACGCTCTTCAAGTTTATTCCTTGTAAAAAATATTTTCTCCTTGCTAATGTCTGTCTTTGCTATGATTTTTGCCGTGACATATCCTTTACAACCGACACAAGTCACATTGATTAGTTTATTTACAATTGGGATTCCTTCGACATTTCTAGCTTTGGAACCAAATCATCGTCGCATTGAAGGGAAATTTCTTTTCAATGTGTTATCAAAAGCAATTCCTGGTGGGTTAACGGATATGTTGGTAGTCGGTGCCTTACTAATTTGTGGTGATATTCTTGCACTTCAAAAAACGGACATTTCAACGACTGCAACATTGTTGCTAGTTTCAGTCGGCTTTATGGTTCTTTATAAAATTAGTTCACCAATGAATCGTTACCGCAAGCGCGTAATGATTGGCTGTTTAATCGGAATGGTTCTTACAAGTATTTCCATGAAAAACTTGTTCTCGTTAACTTCGGTATCGCCAACAGCCTTGTTACTTTTAGCCATTCTTTTCTTTGCAGCAGACTCAACTTTCCAACATTTATCAACCATTTCTGAAAAAGTTCAATTATGGTTTTATAAGAAAAGACATTAGGAGCAAAACACCGAGCCAAAATTATTTTGGTTCGGTGTTTTTTGTTTTTTATTGTTGGGAAAAATAAAAACACTTGCACCTAGTTAATCCTTGATAGTATAAACCTAACCAATTATTTTAGATAGGAAGGATTGAATAAAAATGAAAAAAAGAAGTTTTGTCTATTGGGGAATGTTTTTCATTCTTTTGTCGACGCTGATAACGCCTTTTCTGAAACTTGAAACAGGATATGCGCAAACGGAACCAACTAGTACCAGTGAAACCAATCAAATTTCTGCTACGCCAAATGTAGTACCGCGTAAACAAGTGGGCAACATTGTGACAGCGATTCAACTAACGGACAAAGAGGGAAACCCACTTGGGACCATTAATCAATATACAGACATCTACCTCCGAATTGAGTTCAACTTACCGGATAATACCGTTAATAGTGGGGATACGAGTGTGATTACTTTGCCCGAAGAGCTACGTCTCGAGAAAAATATGACCTTTAATGTAGTAGATGATACAGGTGCTGTGGTTGCAATTGCACAGACCGATGTAGCAAATAAAACGGTCACGTTAACGTATACAGATTACGTAGAAAACCATGCTAATATTAGTGGGTCTTTATATTTTACAAGTTTGATTGATTTCGAAAATGTGGAAAATGAATCCAAGATTCCTATTTACGTCACGGTTGAAGGGGAAAAAATATTTGCTGGCGATCTTGATTACCAAGGTGAAGGCGATGATGTTAACGAAAAATTTAGCAAGTATTCATGGTTTATCGAAGACGATCCAACCGAAATTTACAATGTACTACGGATTAATCCAACAGGGCAAACGTATACTGATTTAGAAGTAGAAGATGTGCTAAAAACAGAAAGTTTAAGTTATATGAAAGACACTATGAAAATTGAACGAGGACAATGGACACTGGATGGAAATGCTATTTGGCAGTTCACGCCAGAGGAAGATATAACTGGTCAGTTGGCTGTCCAGTATGGTCCTGATGACCGTAATTTTTCGGTGCATTTTGGCAATATTGGAACCAACGAATATCGTATCACCTATAAAACCAAAATCGATCATCTTCCCGAAAAAGGTGAAACCTTCACAAATTATGCAAAATTAACAGAAAATCAAACGGTGGTGGAAGAAGTCGAAGTGAGTCGTGTCTCACAAACGGGTGGTGGAGAAGCTAATGGTGAACAATATATTGTTGAAATTCATAAAGAAGATGAAGCGGGCCAGCGTTTAGCAGGTGCAGAATTTGAACTCATTCGTAACTCAACCAATCAAACAGTGGCCAAAATCACAACAGATCAAAACGGAACAGCGATTGTTAAAGGCTTGTTAAAAGATAACTATACTTTAGTAGAAACCAAAGCACCTACCGGTTACCAACTTTCGCAAAACAAGATTCCAATAACGCCTGAAGACTTTGGTAAAAACTTAGTTGCACTGAAAACTGTTGTGAATCATAAGATTTCATATCAACCAGTCGCTGCTTCATTTTTAGCTGGAAAAGTTCTTTTAGGAAAACCACTGAAGGATGCTGAATTTCAATTTGAATTGTTAGATGAGAAAGGCACAGTACTAGAAACGGTTAGTAACGATACTTTAGGGAAAATTCAATTTTCACCATTAACCTTTGAAACTCCCGGAAACTATCAATACACCATTCGGGAGGTAAACACGCAACAGGCAGGTGTTTCCTACGATACGCACAACCTTCAAGTTCAAGTAACCGTCGAGGCGCTTTTAGGAAATCTCGTGGCGACTATTCAGTATGATGGAGGTCAAGTATTTACTAATCACTATACTCCAGAAGAACCTATAGAAAGTACCACACCACCAACGAGTGGGACAACAGATACTACCACGAATTCAACCACAGAAACTACTTCAATAACCATTGAAAAACAGGCGATTCGTAATAAAGAATTGCCAAAAACAGGAGAAACAAAAGAAAACACGTTTCTTTTCTTAGGTAGCCTTCTTTTGATTCAAGGAGTATTTATCTATTTTAAAACGAAAAAATAATCGCTTAGATAGTTTCAGTAATCGAGACAAAATGTGCAAATTTCGAGAGATTTAGCTTGTTCATTTGAGTTTGGAGTGGTTCTGTGCTATACTATCTTTAGCGTAATGATACTAGTTGGGAGTGAGCGGATTTCTGCTCACTCTTTTTGATGGAAAAATCATCAGGACACGGTTCGTTACATCAATCTCGAAGGAGGCGAAAATTTTGAGTAGTGCTGTGGAAACTGTAACAAAGTTAGTCACACCAATCTTAGAAGAACAAAATTTTGAACTTGTGGAAGTAGAGTTTGTTAAGGAAGGAAAAAATTGGTTTTTACGAGTATTTATCGATAAAGAAGGTGGCATTGATATTGAGGAATGTGCCTTTGTCAGCGAAAAATTAAGTGAAAAACTAGATGCAATGGATCCAGATCCAATTCCGCAAGCGTACTTTCTGGAAGTTTCTTCTCCGGGAGCAGAACGTCCGTTAAAGAAAGAAAGCGATTATGAACAAGCGGTAGGCAAGTACATTCATATTTCTCTTTATCAAGCAGTTGATGGAGAAAAACAGATTGAGGGTACCTTAGTCCATCTTGATTCAGAACAATTAACATTAAGTGTAAAAATTAAAACCAGAGTGAAGGAAATGACTTTTGAACGTAAAAATATCGCAAAAGCTCGTTTAGCCATTCAATTTTAATCAACAGACTCGAATGTAAAAAAGGGTCCACTAAAAGTTTTACTTTTAGCCGGGCCTGTGACAAGTTTTAACGAGAAGTTTTTCCCTTGGAAGAAGAACCACTCGTTCAGCTTTAACGAATCCATAGGAGGAAAAGAAAAACAATGAGCAAAGAAATGTTAAATGCATTAGACGTATTAGAAGCTGAAAAAGGGATTCCTAAAGATACGGTGATTGAAGCGTTACAAGCAGCTTTAGTTTCTGCATATAAAAGACATTATGGACAAGCAAGCAACGTCGAAGTTGAATTTGAACCAAAAAAAGGCAATATTCACGTGTATGCTGTCAAAGAAGTAACAGAAGAAGTATTTGATTCACAATTGGAAGTTTCATTAAAAGATGCCGTTGCATTAAATGGGGCATATGAAATCGGCGACAAAATTCGTTTTGAAGTTACGCCAAAAGACTTTGGCCGCATTGCTGCCCAAACAGCAAAGCAAGTAATTTTACAACGTGTCCGTGAAGCAGAAAGAACAATTATTTATAATGAATTTAGCGAATACGAAAATGACATCATGCAAGGAATTGTTGAACGTCAAGATCGTCGTTATATTTATGTAAACTTAGGTAAAATCGAAGCAGTCTTATCAAAACAAGATCAAATGCCAAATGAATTTTACCAACCGCATGATCGGATTAAAGTTTACGTATCACGTGTTGAAAACACATCAAAAGGCCCACAAGTTTTTGTAAGCCGTAGTCATCCAGATTTACTAAAACGTCTTTTTGAACAAGAAATTCCAGAAGTTTATGATGGAATTGTTGAAATCGTAAGTGTCGCTCGTGAAGCTGGCGATCGTTCAAAAGTAGCTGTTCGTTCAACAGATCCTAATATTGATCCAGTGGGTACCTGTGTCGGTCCAAAAGGCCAACGTGTCCAAGCGATTGTGAATGAATTAAAAGGCGAAAATATGGATATTGTGGAATGGAACGAAGATCCAGCTATTTATATTAGTAATGCCTTGAATCCAGCTCAAGTATTAGATGTTATTTTTGATCCAGAAAATAGCAAAGCATGTACAGTCGTTGTACCTGATTATCAATTGTCATTAGCAATTGGTAAACGTGGTCAAAATGCGCGCTTAGCTGCTAAATTAACGGGCCATAAAATTGATATCAAATCAGAATCTGACATGGCTGAATTTTATGAACAACAAGCCAATCAAGAAGTTGCCGAAGTGGCAGAAGAAATGGATGAAGCAATTGTCCATTCAGATATGACGGCAGATGATTACGAAACCTTGGCTGCTGAAGAAGCAGTTGTTGAAGCAGAAATTACAGAAGAATTACCTGAACAAGAATAACGTTTTTGGAGGGTGAAAAAATGAAAAAGAGAAAAATTCCAATGCGTAAATCGGTTGTTTCAGGCGAAATGAAACCGAAAAAAGAATTAGTCAGAATTACTCGCTCCAAAGAAGGTGAAGTGGCCTTAGATCCAACTGGTAAATTACCTGGACGTGGTGCTTACGTTGATTTGGATCCTGCGGAAGTCCAAAAAGCTTGGGATAAAAAAATTCTTGATCGTGTCTTAGAAACAAAATTAAGTGATGAATTTTATCAAGAACTATTGGATTATGTAACACATCAAAAAGCCCGCAAAGAGTTGTTTGGCGATGGAAAATAAAACCAAAATTTTGAACCTTTTAGGTTTAGCAATGCGCGCCGGTAAATTAGTCACAGGTGAGGAATTAACCCTTAAAGATATTCGTGCAAACAAAGCGAAATTTGTGTTTGTTGCACAAGATGCCAGTGAGAATACTAGAAAGAAAATCAAGGACAAAAGTTCTTATTATAATGTTCCTGTTAGCGAACTGTTCAGTCAATTCGAGCTCAGCCAAGCGATTGGGCGACCACGAATGGTTATCGGAGTAACTGATGCAGGATTTGCCACCAAAATCAAGGAATTACTAAAAGGTTAGGAAGGTGATTGCATGGGAAAAAAAAGAATTTATGAACTAGCAAAAGAAATGAATAAAGCAAGCAAAGACGTTGTCGATAAAGCGCATCAATTAGGTATGGATGTTAAAAACCATATGGGCGCAATTAGTTCCGAGCAAGAAACAAAGCTTCGTCAAGCATTCGGAGGAGGAAGTACCGTAAATACTCAATCAAAAGCAACAAACAACCAAAAGCAACAAACAACACAAAATAAACCAGCCAATAAGAAACCAGCCAATAAGAAACCAATGAACAATAAACCTGGTGAACAAAGAAATAACCAAAATCGTCCAAACAACCAATCAACGAATGGACAACAAAGAAACAACAACAACCAAAATCGTCACGGCCAAAGCAACACACAAAACCGTAGCAATCAAACAAATACCAACAATCAAAACCGCAATACCCAAAACAATAACGGTTCTACAACGAATCAAAATCGGACCAGCCAAAATAACAATGGCGGGAACAACCAAAATCGTGGCGGCCAAAACCGTAACAACAATTTTGGTGGCGGTCAAAATCGTAATAACCGGAATAACTTTAATAACCAAAACCGCAATCGTTTCAACAAAAAAGGGAAAAAAGGCAAACATCAACAAGAATCAGCGAAGCCAGCAGTACCAGCACGTAAATTCCGTGAATTACCAGATGTTTTAGAATATACAGAAGGTATGAACGTGGCGGATATTGCGAAAAAAATCCACCGCGAACCAGCGGAAATCATCAAAAAATTATTTATGATGGGTGTCATGGTTAACCAAAACCAAGCCTTAGATAAAGATACAATTGAATTATTAGCTGTGGACTATGGCATGGAACCGCAAGAAAAAGTCCAAGTTGATATTGCGGACATTGATAAATTCTTCGAACCGGAAGCAGTTGTTGAAGAAAACTTAACTACACGTCCCCCTGTTGTCACAATCATGGGACACGTAGACCACGGGAAAACAACATTATTAGATACATTGCGCCATTCTCGTGTGACTTCAGGTGAAGCGGGCGGAATCACGCAGCATATTGGTGCCTATCAGTTAGATATTGATGGCAAACCAATTACGTTCTTAGATACACCAGGACATGCGGCCTTTACTAGTATGCGCGCGCGTGGTGCCAGCATCACTGATATTACCATCTTAGTTGTTGCAGCGGACGATGGAGTAATGCCACAAACAATTGAGGCGATTAACCATGCCAAAGCGGCAAAAGTGCCAATTATTGTAGCAGTTAACAAAATTGATAAGCCTGGTGCAAATCCTGATCATGTGAAACAAGAATTAAGTGAACATGAATTAATTCCTGAAGAATGGGGCGGAGATACGATTTTCGTCAATATTTCAGCGAAATTCAATCAAAACATTGATGAACTATTGGAAAATATTTTACTGATTGCTGAAGTAGAAGACTTAAAAGCTGATCCAACGCAAAAAGCAATTGGAACAGTGATTGAAGCGCGCTTAGATAAAGGTAAAGGCCCGGTTGCGACATTACTCGTTCAACAAGGAACTTTACATGTTGGTGATCCAATCGTTGTTGGTAATACTTATGGACGTGTTCGTGTGATGACCAATGACATGGGCCGCCGTGATAAAGAAGCAGGACCAGCAACTCCTGTGGAAATTACCGGATTAAATGATGTTCCTCAAGCGGGTGATCGTTTTGTGGTCTTTGAAGATGAAAAAACTGCACGTCAAGCAGGGGAAGAACGGGCTAAACGTGCGTTGCTTGAACAACGTTCAGCAAGTAGCCGTGTGACATTGGATAACTTATTTGAAAGCCTAAAAGAAGGCGAATTAAAAGAAGTTAATATCATTGTCAAAGCAGACGTACAAGGATCTGCCGAAGCCGTTTCAGCAAGTTTACAAAAAATTGATGTAGAAGGCGTTCGTGTGAAAATTGTTCACGCGGCAGTTGGGGCCATCAATGAAAGCGACGTAACTTTAGCCGCAGCAAGTAATGCGATTATTATCGGCTTTAACGTTCGCCCAACACCACAAGCAAAACAACAAGCAGAACAAGAAGAAGTTGATATTCGTTTACACCGTATTATCTATAAAGCCCTAGAAGAAATCGAAACAGCGATGAAAGGGTTATTAGATCCAGAATTTGAAGAAAAAATTACGGGTCAAATGACGGTTCGTGAATTGTACAAAGTATCTAAAGTTGGCACAATCGCTGGCTGTTATGTTACAGAAGGCTTTATTCGCCGCGATAGTGGCGTGCGTGTCATTCGTGATGGTATTGTTATTTATGAAGGTAAATTAGCAAGCTTGAAACGCTTTAAAGATGACGTGAAAGAAGTCAAACTTGGTTTTGAATGTGGTGCTATGATTGAAAACTTCAATGATTTACGTGTAGATGATGCGATTGAAGGCTTCATTATGGAAGAAATCAAACAATAATTTTAGTAATTGGAGGAAGACACTATGGCAAATTATCGTGACCGTCGTGTAGGTCAAGAAATCATGCGTGAAGTGAATGATATCTTGAACAAACGCATCAGAGATCCACGCGTCCAAGGCATCACTATTACAGATGTTCGTGTGACCGGTGATTTACAACAAGCAACGATTTATTACAGCTTGTTATCTGATTTAGCTTCCGAACAACAAAAAGCTCAACAAGGATTAGACAAAGCCAAAGGACTGATTCGTAAAGAATTAGGACAACGGTTAACCTTGTATAAAACACCAGAGTTGATTTTTGAAAGAGACGAATCTGTCCAATACGGAAATCACATTGATGAGTTGATTCGTAAGTTGAATCAAGGTGAATAATTAAAAAGAAAAAGCACACCAGACGAAT
>NZ_JBFOEF010000017.1:0-35590 GCF_040886645.1 Enterococcus sp. GC34 | reverse complement strand
GCCAATTTAAATACGCCCCCAAAGTTAGATTTTTTGGTCTAACTTTGGGGGCGCACTACATTTTGCTAGTTCCTTCCTTTTTTTGCAGTGATTATGGACACTCATTTAACATCGTTGAAACAGTTTTCGCCAACTTTTCTATTAAGAATAGTGCAGGTAGTTGGGACGTTACGTCTGCAATAGAACTTTTCTCGGTTGTTATATAGTAGGGGATTGTGACTGTTGAAAGTTGAGCAATCGTGCTTTTTTCACTATTTGTAATAGCAATTACATCAATCCCCATTTCGATAAAATAATCAATATTTTGCCGAACTTTTTGTGTTTCACCCGAAACTGATAAGGCGATAACACCCACTTTTTTAGCCGTTTCTTCGGATAATTTGCTAACGGGATGGGAAAAAAGGTGGGATACAGAAGCAGATAAATTATAGATACTGGAAAAATAAATTTCACCAAATTCAGCTAGGACTTTGGACGTTCCTTCGCCAATAAAAAGAACAAATTCTTTTTTTGCCAGCAATTCCGCAGCTTGAACAATCCGTCCTTCTAATAATTCTTCTGATGAGCGTTGCAAAAAATGAATCAGCATTGTTTCATCTAAAGATTTTGGTTGGGCTGTTTTTTTTCGTTCGCTTAGATAATTCTTCAATTTAAATTTAAAATCTGTATAGCCTTCACACTCGAATTTTTGACAAAAACGCCAGATTGCCGTTTTACTGAAATGAATTTCATCTGCTAATTCTCGAATTGTCATATAAGGAACTTTTTCAATATTGTGGCTAATATACTTGTAAATCTCTAATTCTGTTGGATTTAATTGTGGATCATAGGTTAAAAACAGCATGCTGATCCCTCCTGTCGTTTGTGAACGTAATGTCCTTTTTTAGGGACATGGTCTTATTTGTAGATTATAGCACTCAATCAGAAAACTAGCTATAAAAAAAGGCGCCACTTAGCTACAATCAATAGAGAAACAACTAAAAATTCATGAAACAGAAGAGAGAGTGGGGAAAAATGAGCAATAAAAAATTAATTATCAACGCTGATGATTTTGGTTACACGCCAGCGGTAACGCAAGGAATCATTGAAGCACACAAACGTGGCGTGGTTACTTCAACAACTGGATTACCAACTTCTCCTTATTTTTTAGAGGCCATGGAGAGTGCTCGAATCAGTGCACCGACTTTAGCTATCGGTGTCCATTTAACATTGACATTGAACCAAGCAAAACCTATTTTACCTCGAGAAATGGTTCCTTCCTTAGTAGATGAAGCTGGTTATTTTTGGCATCAATCGATTTTTGAAGAAAAAGTCAATTTAGAAGAGGTTTATAACGAATGGGATGCTCAAATTATTTCATTTATGAAAAGTGGCAGACGCCCTGATCATATTGATTCTCATCATAACGTTCATGGAAAAAATGAAAAGTTATTAGGCGTAGCTTTGGCACTTGCTCGCAAATATCAATTACCTTTACGTAACGCTTCAAGAAGTATTGAAACAAAAGACTATTTAGAGTTATATCAGGATGTTCGCACGCCAGATGAAATGTTGTACCAATTTTATGACAAGGCGATTTCAACTGAAACCATCTTGCAATTGCTTGATATGGTTGTTTGTAGTGAAGGAGAGGTCTTTGAAATCAATTGTCATCCTGCGTTTATCGATACTATTTTACAAAAGCAATCAGGGTATTGTATGCCTCGAATTCGTGAAGTGGAAATATTAACGTCTCAAGAAGTCAAAGAAGCGATTGAAGAACGCGGCATCTTGTTAGCCAATTATGAATCGCTAGCAATGTAAATCAAAGAAGCGTGAATAGCGTGTGAGTAAGTTCTTAATCCGAGCGCTTACTTACACGCTAAATTATTGAAAGAAAGAGGACGTACATGCGTAAAGAACAACCAATAAATCTGAATATCAGCGATTTTTTAAAAGTTTTCGCTGTAGCATCAGTTATCTTACAAACAGTTTTATCATATGTGTTGATACATTCTCCGCAAACGGAAGCAATGAATTCAATCGGTAGTTTTTACCGAATGTCTAAATATTCAGCACCCATGTTTATTTTTGCAATTATTTACAACATGGTGTTAAAGAGCCAAGCTGAATCGTATCTTGAATTTTTAAAGGAAAAATTTTATGAATTAGTGCTTCCTTATGTGGTCTGGTCCAGTCTCTATCTATACGCTTTTCCTAGTTTACAACAACGAATGCCCTATGAAACGCCCCTAGGATTTCTAGGGAAAATTCTCAGTGGTGATGGCGCGGCACATCTATGGTATGCCGTAATGATGTTGCAATTCCAATTATTTATGCCGTATTTTATTTGGTTGGCAACAAGAATTACAAAAAACAAAAAAGTGATTTTACCAATTGTTTTTTTTACAATCGGTGCGCATATCCTTTGGTGCTTCTGGTACCAGAAAATGATTTTTCCATATGCAGAAACTTCTCTTTGGTACTTAATAGATCGTTTAGGGCTTAGTTATCTCATTTATGGTATTTTCGGGGTCATCGCAGCGAAGTATCAGGGGGAAATTTTTACTTTCTTGAAAAAGACGAGAGTGGTGCTATTTCTGTTGTTTCTTTTTATTTTTTGGCAGGCAGTCCAAGGGAATTTATTTGATGGAACACAGATGACACCGAACGATCTACCTTATTTGGATCCTCTTCAAAGTGCCTATAGTTTACTGATTATCGGGTTGGTTTTTTATTTGGGAACGCAAGGAATAGCCAAAAAGATTCGTCTTTTACCAATGGTTAAATGGATAGCCACTTATGCGTATCGCAGTTATTTAGCGAATGTTTTTGTTTTTCAATTGGTCTTGAAACTGGTCCATCCGTTTTTAACCAATCAACTAGTCAGCTTGGTTATTCTTGTGTTGTATATGGGTACATTTGTTGGCTCGTTTGGGTTAACGGTTGTAATCGAGCATTTTTTCAAAAGCATCTTTAAGTTGGGACGCCTTGTATCTATATAGGGACATGTTCTTAAATAGAAATCATCGTCCAAAATCATGGGAAAGCATACTCAATTGTCACAAGAATTGTTACACTCTTTGAGGAATAAGTTCTGCTTATCCAATTAAATAGTAAGCTCAGTAAATAGTTAGGGGAGAAAGAATAAATGATAGGTCTTATTTTAACGGGACATGGGGTATTTTCAACTGGAATGCATCAATCAGTTAGTATGATTGCAGGAGAGCAAGCAAATGTTCAGGCGGTCCCTTTTTTCAATGATACAGGGCTTGATGTATTAGAGTCAAACATTCGTAAAGCCGTTGATTCTATGCTGGAGACGTGTCCAGCAGTGGTCATTTTAACTGACCTTTTAGGGGGCACACCGTTTAGAATTTCAATGACTGTCGCAAGTAATTATCAAAATGTTGAAGTGTTAGCAGGAACAAATTTACCGATGGTTCTTGAAGGGCTTGCATTACGCACAATCAGCACGAACGTAGAAGATTTTGTTTCAATGGTCACAGATTCAGCCAGAGAGGGGATTGTTCATAAAAAACTAGAACAACCACAAGCAACTACTCAAGAAGAAGCAGACGGAATCTAACCAATTAGAAAAGAGGAGGAAGCACTATGCCGAATATTTTATTAACAAGAATTGATAATCGCTTGATTCATGGTCAAGTCGCAACACAATGGAACGGTTCTTTAGGCGCCAACTTAATTTTAGTCGCAAATGATGCAATTTCTGAGGATACAATGCGCCAACAATTGTTAAACATGGCGGCCCCTGCAGAAGTACAAACCCGTTTTTTCTCCATTAAGAAAACGATTGAGGTCATTCATAAAGCCTCAGAAAGACAAAAGATTTTTCTGTTAGTTGATAATCCTGTTGATGCATTGCGCTTGGTAGAAGGTGGTGTGCCAATCGAAAAATTAAACATTGGTAATATGCATATGGAAGAAGGCAAAAAACAAGTAGCTACCGCTGTTGCCGTTAATAAAACAGATGTAGACGCCTTTAAAAAGTTACAAGAATTAGGTGTTAAACTTTCGATTCAACGTGTCCCGTCAACGCCAGAAGAAAGTTTAGATGCATTATTTTCATAAAAAAGTAATGTTGGACAATAATTTTGAAGAGAAGAAGTGGGAAGAATGATTATTCAAAGTAAAAACGTATGGATTAACGAACAATTTCAACCAGCTCAAGTTGAAGTGTCAGAACAACGAATTGTTGCAATTCTACCGTACAATGAAAAAGCTGTCGACAAAGAATACGGAGAAAAGCGCATTCTTCCAGGATTTATTGATATTCATGATCATGGTTGGCATGGTGGGGATGCCAATCATGCCAATCATGAATTTATCAAAGAGTGGCAAGCTTACCTTCCAGAAGAAGGGATTACAGCTTTTTTACCAACAACGTCAACCACATTTCCAAAAGACTTGGAACATTCATTTGAAGTGATTGGTTCATTTATTGAGGAAGACCGAGGAACCAACGGGGCACAAATCATAGGGATTCATGCGGAAGGACCAATGATTTCTGAAGAATTTCGTGGCTCTCATAATCCAGAGTTATTAGTAAAACCTTCCGTAGAGACATTTAAAAAATGGCAAGAGTTGGCAAAAGGGCACATAAAATTAATGACGTTGGCACCAGAAAATGATGTAGAGAATGCCTTAACTACATATTGTCATGAACATGATGTAGTCATTTCAATTGGCCATACGGCTGCGACCTATGAACAAGCAATGGCAGCTGTCGAAGCAGGTGCAAAAAGTTTTACCCATACGTTTAATGGGATGGAAGATATCAGTCATCGAAAACCAACCGCAGTAGTTGCTGCTTTGGATAGTGAAGAAACGTTTGCTGAAATTATTGCTGATGGGGTACATGTTGATTATTCATTAGTACGTGTGTTAGCCAAACTAAAAGGCAAGGACTATTTAATTGCTGTGACAGATTCTATCTGGGCCAAAGGGTGTCAACCAGGCGTTTATCCAAAACCAGAAAAAGGGATCGAAATGGTTATTGATGAACAAAATGTGGTTCGTTTAGCGAATGGCAAGTTAGCTGGAAGTACGAACCATTTAAATAATATGGTTCGCAACCTTGTTGAAAAAGCATTGCTTCCAGAAGTGATTGCAATTAATTCAGTCACGAAAAATCCAGCTCGTTTGTTGAATGTGAACGAATCTATGGGAGAAATCAAACTAGGGCTTTTAGGTAATTTTACAATTATTGATGAGAAATACGAAGTGCTAGAAACCTTAGTAAATGGTGAAACAGTTTATAAAAAGTAGACGAAGTCTAGTAGGAGGAAAAAAATGTTAGTACAGGCAATTTTGGTAGGAATTTGGGCTGGGATAGCAGGGGTTGATAAGCTTGTCTTACAGACACATATTCATCGTCCGATTGTTACAGGATTGATTGTGGGTTTAATATTGGGAGATGTCAACACAGGGTTAATCACTGGAGCAACGCTAGAGTTAGTTTGGATTGGTGCAGTAGCAATCGGCGGTGCGCAACCACCCAACGTAGTAATTGGGGGAGTTATTGGAACAGCGTTAGCAATTATCACAAAATCTGACCCACAAGTGACCGTAGGGTTGGCTGTTCCTTTCGCAGTTGCAGCGCAAGCGTTAATTACCTTGTTATATACAGCGATGTCACCAATTATGCACAAATTTGATGCTTATGCAAAAAAAGCAGATACAAGAGGCATCGAAAGAATGTCTAGTTTTTTACCAATCGTTTTATTCATTTGTTATTTTTTTGTAGTATTTTTATGTATTTTCTTTGGTGCTGATAAAGCATCTAGTTTCATTTCTATTCTACCCGAATGGAGTATTCATGGCTTGAGCGTTGCAGGTGGGATGATGCCAGCAGTAGGTTTCGCCATGTTATTAAAAACGATGTGGGAAACATCCTACGTGCCGTTCTTTATTTTTGGTTTTGTTATGGCTGCCTATTTAGGATTAGATACATTAGCGGTTGCAGGTTTAGCTGTCGCAATTGCTTTATATGAATTTTACGCACAAAGAAATAATACAGTCACTGCATCAAATAATAATGGAGGGTTTGAAGAAGATGGCATCTGAAGAAACATATAATGATACGATATCCGAAAAAGTAATAACAAAAAAAGAGTTAAAAAAAATAATGTTCCGTTCGTATCTGCTACAATCTTCATTTAATTATGAAAGAATGCAAGCAGGCGGCTGGACCTACTCATTAATTCCAGGATTGAAAAAGATTCATCGTGATAAAGAAGACTTAGCTCTTTCTTTGGAAAATCATTTACAATTTATGAACACGAATCCACAATTGGTGACGTTCATGCATGGTGTGATTATTGCAATGGAAGAGTCAAAAGAATCACCAAAATCCATTCAAGCGATTAAAACAGCGTTGATGGGCCCGTTAGGCGGAATTGGGGATGCGCTATTTTATTTAACCGTTTTGCCGATTGCAGCAGCGATTGGTTCACAACTATCATTAGAAGGCAATATCTTAGGACCAATTGTTTTCTTGTTGTTATTTAATATTCCGTATATGGCTGCCAAAATTGGGTTAATTAATCTAGGTTATAAAATGGGTGTCAAAGCAATTTCAGTTTTAAGCGAAAGTACCAAAAAATTATCTCGTTCAGCAACAATTGTAGGAATTTCCGTGGTGGGTGCGTTGATTCCGAAGAGTGTACAATTAACGACAACTTTTGTTTTTCGCTTGAAAGATACTAAGTTAGACCTTCAAACACAATTGTTTGATACAATCATGCCCAATTTATTACCGTTAGTGTTTACGCTGTTTTGTTTTATTATGTTGAAAAAAGGACGTACGCCGATTGCTTTAATTATTTTTACTGTGATTTTTGGGTTGTTAGGTTCTTTAATCGGGATTATATAAAAAAGATTTGGAACAACAGCCAAAATCGCTATTGTTCCAAATCTTTTTCTAAATTTAATCGAGTGATTATTCTTTATACGCCCACTTGAAGTCGTATTTAGCACCTGTTGGATGATAAATAATTTCTTTCACGTTTGGTGCACGTAAGTGTGATTCTGCTTTTTGGTAAATTGGCACAACACCCATATCAGCAATTACTGTTTTTTCAGCGTTGATTAGATCTTCCCAGCGTTTTTCAGGATCGTTAACATCTGTGGTTTTGGACGCAGCAATGAATTTATCGTATTCAGGATTGCTGTAACGTCCACGGTTATTAGAAGTTGAGCTTTCTAATAAATCTAAGAAGTTAATTGGGTCTGAATAGTCGGCACTCCAACCACGAACAGCGATTTGGAAATCCCCTTTTAAGGTACGATCTAAGCGAACAGCCATAGGGACAGGCGTCACAGTTACTTTTAAGCCTTCCAAAGTATCAGACAGTGATCCTTGAAGATATTCGCCCATTTTTTTAGCGCCTTCAGAGTCGTCTACCATTAAATCAACCGTTAAGTTGGAAACACCAAGTTCTTGTTTCGCTTTGTTCCAGTATTCCACTGCTTTTTTCTTGTCGTATTTGACTAATTTGTCGCTACCAGCTTCTTTAACAAAGTCTTCACCCGTTTTTGGTGATTTCGCGACATCCACAGGGACGAAGCCTTGTGAAGGAAGAGAGCCATTGGCTAAAATGTTTTTAGCTAATGAATCGCGATCGATGGCATAAGACATAGCACGACGTAAGTTTGCGTTGGTCAATGGTGATTTTTCATCTGCTTGATTCATTTCTAAATAGAAAGAAGAAGCGGCTTTTAATTGGACCAAGTCAGGCGAGTTTTGCATTTGTTGGGCCAGTTCACCAGATAAATACGTATCATCCACTTCACCAGTTTCATAAAGGTTTAAGGCAGTTGGGGCTTCTTTTACCACGTTGATAGCGACTTTATCTAACTTGACAGTCTCTTTGTCCCAATATTCTTCATTTTTAGTTAAAGACCATTTAGTATCTGTTCCGGGACCATCAAACTCAGTTAGCGTAAACGGACCATTGTAGACTGCTTTATCGCTACTCTTTGTATAATCTTTACCAAAACGTTCAACGATATCTTGACGTTGCGGCAAGAAAGAAGGGAAAGCCAATAAATCGTCAAAATATGGTGTTGCTGTTTCTAAAGTGATTTCCAATTCATGATCATTGATTGCTTTAATGCCCAATTCTTCTTTAGGTAGTTCCCCTTTAGAAATTTTTTCAGCATTTTTTACTGGTTCAAACATGTAGGCATATTCTGAAGCAGTGGCAGGGTCCACTGTTCGTTGCCAACCATAAACGTAATCTGCAGCAGTAACTGGTTTGCCATCAGACCATTTTGATTCTTCACGTAATTTGACTTTGTAAACTAAACCGTCTTCTGAAACAGTCGCTTTTTCGGCTGCACCAGCAGGCGCGGGTTTGTTGTCTTTATCTAAACGATAGATTCCTTCGTAGACATTATTTAAAGTGGTAAAACTCACTTCATCTGTCGCAAGGGACGGATCGGCACTAGGCATTTCTTGGGATTCAACCATTGTGTATACTTGGTTGTCGCTGCCGCCGTTGCTTGCTCCTTTATCGTCACTGCCACCGCCGCAGGCCGCTAAAGCTAAGCTTGATAATACAAGTAATGAAGTAAATAAAACAGATTTCTTCATTTGACACGCTCCTTTTCATTTTTAGCAATACTCTCAGTATAATGTAAAAATGAAAAGGAGAAATTAAAAAATCGTTAGAAATGATTATTCTTTTATCAATTTTTAAAAAATGTCTAATCTTTTTTATGAAAAAAGTGGACAAACGTTGATAAGTAAAGATTTAAGCTGATTTCCATGCAGAAAGCATTCGATTTTTGAGTATTTATTCATCATTGATTTGATTTTTTTGACATAAAATAAACATCCCTTTTACAAAAAACAAATGAGAAGAAAAAAAGATTGTTACAAAAGCAAATAAGTGCTTTTGTAACAATCTTTTTAATCTTTTAATCGTTGGATGTCAATGACAGTTCCTGTGTAGGCATCTGCAGTGAATTCGTATTGAACAATGCCGTCGTCTTCAATGCGGCAAATTCCTCCAGTATACGTTTTGGAGTGGATGGCGAATTTCCGCAAGGGCTTTTTCTCAAACTCAATCCACGAACCTTCAATCGGTCCTTCTTTTAAAAAAGCAGCTTTTACATTTTCTAAGACGAGATCAGCGGAGATTGTTTTTTTCTTATGGTAGAACAAGGTTGAGGCAATGCCGCCTACTAAACCAAGACCAACACCTAGCGCTAAGCCGCCTTTAAAGTATGTCAACTCATTTTCTTCGTTCATTTGTATGACCTCCCTTGGTCGGTTTCTGCTTACTATTACTTTTGTCAGTATCACTCTTATTTTACCATAGAGAAGGGGCCGCTGAGAAATAAAAAAAGTTTTTCAATCATTCTTTTAGGGCATTCTCATTGTCACGTTTAAAAAGAGAAAGCGATGTGCATTTTCTAGTATTTGCGTTATAATAAGAGTGAAATCATATGAAAGGAGTACCTATTTTTATCGACAGGATAAAGTGACTTTTTAGAGGAAAAGTGACGCTTGGTTGGCGTAATTTCCAACAAATCAAAAGCAATAGGACATACATCTATGGAAGAAAAAACATTTCAACGAATCAAGGAATTAACTGAATTACAAGGAACCAGCGGATTTGAAGACGACATTCGCGCGTACATGAAAGAACATATCACCCCGTTAGTGGACGATGTTCAATATGATGGTTTAGGTGGTATTTTTGGGATTAAACGTTCAAAAGTGGAAGCAGCGCCACGCGTAATGGTAGCAGCCCACATGGACGAAGTTGGCTTCATGTTAACTCAAATTAACGATAATGGTTTATTCCAAGTGGTTCCTTTAGGTGGCTGGAATCCCTATGTTGTTTCAGCACAACGTTTTACGTTAAAAACAAGTAAAGGGAACTATCCATGTATTTCTTCATCTATTCCGCCACACTTGTTGCGTGGTACGAGTGGTCAAAAACAATTAGAAGTCTCTGATGTGTTATTTGATGCAGGATTCTCTTCAAAAGAAGAAGCTGAAAGCTTTGGTGTTCGTCCAGGGGATTCCATTGTTCCACAAACAGAAACGATTAAAACAGCCAATGGCAAAAATATTATCAGTAAATCATGGGATAACCGCTATGGTTGTACGTTGGTATTAGATGCATTGGAAACGTTACAAAATGAAGAATTAGGCCACACATTAATTGCTGGAGCAAACGTACAAGAAGAAGTTGGTTTACGTGGTTCTAAACCATCTGTTCATAAATTTAATCCAGATATCTTCTTTGCGGTGGATTGTTCAGCGGCAGATGATATTCACACGAAAAAAGGGACATATGGTCATTTAGGTGAAGGAACGTTATTACGGATTTTCGACCCAGGTTTGATTACATTGCCTCGCTTACGTGAATATTTATTAGATACAGCTGCGACACACAATATTCCGTATCAATATTTTGTTTCTAAAGGCGGAACGGATGCTGGGGCAGCGCACACAACTAATAACGGTGTACCAAGTACAGTCATCGGCGTTTGTGGTCGTTACATCCATACGCATCAAACAATGTTTAGTATTGCGGATTATGAAGCAGCGCGGGAAATGTTGTTACAAGCATTACGTGGCTTGGATAAATCAACAGTTAATACAATTGTTTACGGAAAGTAGAGGATGTTTAAATGATTTATCCCAATTCATTAGAAGAACTAGCAACTTATGTTGAAAAAGGTAAAAATGTTTTCTTCTTTACTGCTGATTGGTGCGGAGACTGTCGTTTCATTAAACCAGTCATGCCTGAAATTGAAGAAGCATTTCCAGCGTTTCAATTTATCGAAGTCGACCGTGATCAGTTTATTGACGTGGCTGCCGAGTGGAATATTTTTGGTATTCCGAGTTTTGTCGTAATCGAAAACGGTCAAGAGTTAGGACGCTTAGTAAACAAAGATCGAAAAACAAAAGAAGAAATCAGTGCATTTTTAACTAGCTTAGGCTAATTTTCATGAACCAGAGGAACCATTAAATTAAGAGAGAATCAGCTGGACAAAAGGGCGTTCTGCGCAAGGGTCCTAAATTCATTTTTGACTCTAGTTTCTTAGTCAAAGAAGCCTTTTAGATCAGCCTCCATCGGGAAGGTGACGAAAATGGAAGAACAAATGTATAAAAATATTCTTGTCGGCGTAGACGGTAGTGATCAAGCCAATTTAGCTTATGAACGTGCAATTGAGGTTGCTCGTCGAAATGGAAGCCGAGTCATTGTTGCAAATATTTTAGAAAATCAAGTGTATACAATGATGGGGTATTCGACGTTAAATGATCAATTAATTGATCAAGAAACAGCTGCTGCGGAAGAATTAATGGCCGATTGTAAAAAGTATGCTGAAAGCGTTGATTTTCATAATGTTGAAACAGTTACCATGTTTGGTTCACCCAAAGAAGTCATGAGTCATGAATTACCTGAAAAATACAATGTTGATTTAATTATGGTGGGACAATCAGGATTAAACGCAGTCGAACGCGTGGTCATGGGAAGCGTCAGTAGCTACATTATTCGCCAAGCCCCTTGCGATGTCTTAATTGTTCACTCTGAAGAAAAATAAGTAAAAAAAGTTATTGATTGAATAGAGAGTTGACCCTACGTTTCTTTTGTTTTTTCAAAGGATCAGCGGCTTGTCACTCAAAATTGAGGACTTGGAGAATAAGTCGTAGCGACATATTTTCCAAGTCTTTTAGTTTTTCGACAAAAAAGTATGCACAATGGGTCAATTTTTGATAAGATAAGACAGGAAAACGACAGAGGAGGAACAAAAATGATTTTTGCATATAACAAAGAACACGTTGGCGATGTCTTACTTGTCATCGTTGCGGACGATCAAGGGGCGGAAAACCAAGTGAAACGTGTCGGCGATGTGGCACGTGTAAGTTTAGTTGAGGCGCCAGAAACAGTGGTAGCTTGGAATATTTTCAATGCTTCAGCGCTTCTAGGCGACATTAATGGCACCGGCCAAGTAACTTTAACAGACGAGCAAATCGAAAAAGTCAATACAGCGATTAAAGATGCGGGATTTTCAGATACCCTTGAAAAAGACGACACCCCTAAAATTGTGGTTGGCTTTGTCAAATCATGTAAAAAACACCCAGATTCAGATCATCTATCTATCACACAAACAGAAGTAGACAACGGCGAAATCTTACAAATTGTTTGTGGCGCACCGAACATCAAAGCAGGACAAAAAGTAGTTGTGGCCAAACCAGGCGCAATGATGCCTGATGGTTTAATGATTTGGCCAGGGGTTTTACGTGGGGAAGAAAGTTTTGGAATGATTTGTTCAGCAAAAGAATTACGTTTACCAAATGCACCAGCTAAAAAAGGAATCTTAGAATTGCCTTTTGATGCAGAAGTTGGTTCTGCATTTGCGGTAGGAGAATAAAAGAAAGAAACGACCTGTTGTTTGAACAACAGGTCGTTTCTTTCTTTTATTGATTGCTGCGATTATTTTGTTGTGTTAAAGCTGATTTATCAATGGTTAAATCGATGGTTGCTTTCATTTCTTTAGAACCACGATAATAAGTCACTTCCATTTTGTCGCCAACTTTTTTCTTGTAAAGCGCACTTTGTAAATCTGTAGTAGAGCTTACGTCTTGGCCGTCAACTTTCGTGATAACATCGTATTTTTCCAATCCAGCCTTTTCAGCAGGGGTCGCTGCTTCAACACCACGAACCACCACGCCAGTTTTTACAGAAGCTGGAATTTTTAAAATTTGTTCTTGTTGTTGTGAAGAGATACCTGTTAAATCAGACATCGTAATCCCAAGAGCTGGCCGTGTCACTTTACCATCTTTTTCTAATTGGTTGATAATGTTGACTACGTCATTACTTGGAATGGCAAAGCCCATCCCTTCAACGCTCACTTGACTAGTTGATTGCACAATTTTTACTGAGTTAATGCCAATGACTTGCCCTTCAATATTGATTAGTGGACCACCGGAGTTTCCTGGATTGATGGCAGCATCGGTTTGAATGGCATTAATATTGATGGTTTCACCGGATTCGTTTTTATTGGTAATATTTCTATTCACAGAAGAGATGATTCCTTGTGTGACAGAGTTAGCATAATCAGAACCTAGAGGGGAACCAATTGCAATAGCAGGCTCACCGACTGTGATTTTACTAGAATTCCCAAACTCAGCGACTTGATCAACTTTGTCGGAAGAAATTTTAATCACGGCTAAATCCGTATAAGCATCGGTTCCGACTAATTCGCCTTTCACTTTGGTACCATCAGATAAAACAACTTCCAATCCTTGCGCTTTATCTACGACGTGGTTATTTGTCACGACATAAGCCGTTTTACCATCTTTCTTATAAATAACCCCACTACCTTCACTAGCTGCTTCTAAATCGTTACCGTTGTTGCCGGAAGAGTCTTGTGTACCTTCATTCCCACCGAACAATCCCCCAAAAGGATCATCTGCCGAAGAATTGTTGCTAGCACTTTGCATATTAATGACAGAAACCACAGAATTTTGAACTTTTTTCACGGCTTTTGTGACATCGCTAGAAACATTGTAACTCACATTGCTGACTTTTGTATCACCGTGGTTAGTGGATGTCGTCGTCGCCGCATTATTTCCGCCGTTGGGTGTGGGAATAATCCCAGAATAAGCGCCTCCTAGAATAAGGGCGCCACCAAGTAAGCCGCCAGCCAAACCAATCCCAAATTTTTGCAATAAACTTTTTTTATCTGAATTAGGTGTAACATCTTTTCGTTGCATAAAATAACCTCCCAATAAGTGCATCTGAATTTTCTATATTAAGTATATCTGTTTCCTACTCCTTTAGTCTATCGAATAGCTTTGAATTTTTTATGAACAACTTAGGGAAAAATTACAGAAAAAATACGAATGAAAAAGTTATACACAGAAAAATGTGAACAAATCGGGAATAACTCTGTGTACAGTTTTTAGAAAATTTATCCACAGAATGTGGATAATGTGGACAAATCAGTGGCGAATATGTGTTTGTATTGAAAAAGCTGTTAAATAAAGTAATTTTTTAGTTTGTTCTGTGGATAACTCTGTGTATATGTGTATAAGTATGTGGAAACGTTGTGGAAAGTAGCCAAACTTCGTGCTAAAATAAGAAAGAAGAGAAAACGAGAAAGTAGTGGAATAGGTGAAAATTAAACTAGTAACAGTCGGAAAACTGAAAGAAAAATACCTGATTCAAGGCATTAATGAATATCTAAAACGTTTAAATAGCTATGCCAAGATGGAAATCATTGAAGTCCCAGATGAAAAAGCCCCGGAAAAACTCAGTGACGCTGAAATGCTTCAAGTCAAAGAAAAAGAAGGCCAACGTATTTTGGGAAAAATTAATGACAACGAATACGTCTTTGTTTTAGCCATTAATGGCAAACAATTATCTAGTGAAGAATTTTCAAAAGAAATTGAACAATTAGGGATTAGTGGCAAAAGTAACCTAACGTTTGTCATTGGTGGCTCCTTAGGTCTCAGTGATTCAGTCCTTCAGCGAAGTAACCAACAAATTTCTTTTGGCCGCTTAACTTATCCACATCAGTTAATGCGTTTGGTATTAGTGGAACAAATTTATCGCAGTTTTCGGATTATGAAAGGGGAACCTTATCATAAGTAGGGGCGGTGTTTAAGAAGCGGAAATTTAGAAAGAAGGAGTCAAAATAGATGTTAGATAAATTTTCTGCCCCAACACTAAATAAGTTACAAAAAGATAATCAGCATATTTATTATGTATACTGTTTGGTTGATCCAAGAAACAACCAACCTTTTTATATTGGTAAAGGGAAAGATAATCGTGTTTTTGCTCATCGACAAGCTGCGCTAAATTTGTTGCGACAATCAAATTTATTAAAAAACGATGAAACAGCGGGAACATTAAAAATAAAAACGATTCAAGAGATAAATGCATTGGGGATGCAAGTACTAAGCTATATACTTAGTTATGGATTATCTGAAGCTGAGGCTTTTGCAAGTGAAAATGCGTTGATTAATTATGCACGGCTTATTCAAAGGCTACCGTTGACAAACTTAGTAAAAGGGCATGGTTCTAAAGCTATGTTAGTGGAAGACATTGAAGAATGTTTTGGTTTTCAACCTATGTCAATAAGTGAAATAGCGACAGATGAGTTGATTCTAGCGGTGAAAGTAAGAGATGCTTTTCGCCTTAGTAAGGATGAAACGAAAGAGTATCCATTAGATGATACATTACGTGATGTTGATAACTTGAAATCGCGTACCTTGGGTAACTGGGTAATTGGTCGTGATAAAATACACCGTATTCGCTATATTATAGCCATTAACACTGGAGCGGATAATGCTGTTGTTGCTGCATACAAAGTTTCTTCAAAGTATTCAGAATCAAAAATATTTGAGAATGGCCTGACTCGTTATGCATTCCAAGCTTTATCAAGTAGAAAAGACACATTAAAAGAGCTCAATTTGTATAAAAAATGTTTGCCAGGAATTAAGTTTGGTAGCGGTAGTGCTGTTGCGTATATTAATAACTAGAATTTTTATTTAAAAAAGTTATTTTTTAATGAACATATTCAAAATAACAATAACGAAAAAAGCAGACTTCCATACAAGAAGTCTGCTTTTTCATTAATTACTCCGCTTCCGCATTTTGCAAGTCAGCGACATCAGTCAGATAAGTGGCCTCATCCAACAAATCTTCCGAATGTGCGACATAAATCGCAGTGGCGCTATCACCAACCACGTTTAGGCTAGTAACGAGCATTTCGATTGGACGATTAATGGCTAAAATTAATGAATACGTCGCAATCGCAATCTCATTGTTATAGTTTAAACCAGTTAAAATAGTGAAAAGGATAATCCCGCCAGCACCAGGTGCAGCCGGTGTACCAATGGATGACATTAAAGCTAAAATGGCAATCAAGGCAATATTAGCTGGTGTCACTTCATAACCAGCTACGCCCGCCACAAAAATAGCCGCAATTACTTGCATAATCGCTGTGCCGTTCATATTGATAGTCATTCCTAACGGCAAGACAAAGGCGGCAACATCGCTGTCGACACCTAACTCTTCAACCGTTGTTTTTGTATTTAACGGTAAAGTGGCTGCCGAAGAAGAAGTAGAAAATCCAAAGACCACAACTTTCATAATCTTTTTAATAAAAGGAACAGGATTTAATTTTGTCGCAAATAAGATAAATAATGGGTAACCGATCATCAAAAAGGCTAAGAGCGTCGCTGTCGTTGTTACGACGTAGACTAACGCTGGTTTTAAATAATCAATCCCGTAAGAAGCAAACGTCCGAACTAACAACATAAAGACGGCGATAGGAGCAAATTTAGTAATTACAAAGGTTAAAAATAACGTGACCATCGCATTGACTTCTTCAATTAATTTTTTGAAAACACGAATTTTATCCCCTAATGCATTAATACATAAACCAGTAATCACTGCCAACACAACAACAGCTAAAATCGCACCATTGTCGCTAAATGAAGAACCGATATTTTTCGTGACAGCATTGACAATCACCATTAATGGGTTGCCGCTCGTACTTACTTCGACAGGAGCTAGCGTTTCAGATAACGACACATTAAAAGCGCCAGTTAAATATACGCTATAGCCCACAATTCCAGCCGTTAATAGAGCAATCAGTGACATCGATAAAAAGCCAAAAATCGTTTTATAGGAAATTCGTCCTAATTTTTGCGTATCGGTAATATGACAAATGGCTAAAGTAATTGAAGTAAAGACCATCGGCACAATCACTAATTGTAGGCCGTTGATAAATAGTTGACCAATAATATAGAAAAGCCCAATCGCAGATTGTCCTTTTTCAGGATCTGAAATATCTTGGAAAAGAATCTGATTGATTGTCTGCCACACAGCGCCTTGATTGCTGCGAATAAGGTGCTCTCTTAACAATAAAAAGCCGAGCCCAACGATTAATCCTCCCACCAATGAAATCACCATTTTTTTGGTAAATGAGATACCTTTCACTTCACGTTTTTTCTTTTCCACTTTGTTGCCTCCCAAATAAATTGATTAAGCACCGCGCAAAAAAAGCCTTGCACACAAAAAAAGGGCAAGACATCTCGTATCATTCACTATACAAAAATACAGAATTTTACAGAACTTTGCCTTGTTAGCCTCTCGGACTATCTTAAAGGTACTTTTCCACATACTAAGGGAAACTAAGAGAATTGTCAATTCTTTTTTACTTAGGGAAGTGTTATTTTTGAAGAAAGAAAATGATCTTTACCCTTTCCGCAGATACCGCAGCCAAAAAAGAACTACAACGGATTCTTTTGCAGTATAATAGAAAATAGAAACGAAAGAACAGGCACCAACACAAAGGAGGTATTTTTATGAAAGTCACTCAACTTTCTAGTGAAACCCTTGACCGAGCGCATGAACGTTTTGAAGAAACACTTGCGCAAATGACCGTTGCCGAAGCAAACACGATGCCCGCACCATTAATCAAGTCTGTTACTTGGCTGATGTGGCACACAGCCAGAGAATTAGACCTACAAATTTCCGCACTTAATCATAGTGAACCGTTATGGCTTAGCCAACACTGGACAGAAAAATTTGCCTTGGATTTGCCAGATGAAACAGAAGACTGGCATCACACACCAGAGGAAGCGGAGAAAGTCGTGGTGACAGAAAAGCAATTGCTTAGTGACTATTTGGCTGCCAGTGTGGCACTTACCAAAAGCTATTTAGACCAAATCAAAGAAGAACAATTGTCAGACGTGATTGATAAAAATTGGACCCCACCGGTGACTAGACAAGTGCGTTTAGTTTCAGCGATTGATGATGCAGTGATGCATTCTGGGCAAGCCGTTTATACACGAAGATTAGTCATTGGAAAATGATAAATAAGCAAAAACAAAAATGCTTCTGCTTAAGCAGGAGCATTTTTTATTGAAAGAAAAAATACATAAAAATAATGAGCGAAGGACTGTCCACTTTTTCCCTAGTTGAAACGTTGTATAAGTGAAAGGAGCAATCAGATGAAAAAGGAGGCAAATTTTGACGAAGTACTATTTTCTTTGGGGCAAGAAGTCATCCAAGTCTTGATTCGCCGAGGAGCAAGTCTTGAAGATGCACAAGATGCAGTGTCGCAAACATATACAACGATTTTTTCAATATTACCTGAAATTACATCAGAAAATCTACGCCCGTGGTTTTTCCGAGTAACATTTAATTACTACATTACGATGTATCGAAAAAAGAAACGAGAACGCACTTTTGTGGCAAACAGCCATCCTGTACAATCAATAGAAAAAATGGAAGGGCAAGAGTTATTATTATTGATCGATTCCTTAAAAGATGAGGAACAAGAACTATTACTTTTGAAATATTATTATCAATTATCGTATGCCGAGATTGCGTTGATTTTAGAATTATCTGTTGAAAATGTTCGCAAAAAATTGTATCGCACACGTCAAAAATTAAAAAAAGAACTGGAGGAATAGAAGTGGATTTAAAAAAAAGTATTCGTAAAGCGAAAAGAAAACAATTTATCGTGATTGGTGCCATAACCGTTGTTAGTTTTGCCGTATTGTTTGTCGGTTTTTTTGTGGGAATGGATAAACTTTCGACGAAAAACTATCATACCCTACTAGAAGTAATTAATGATCAAGAAATGATTGCTTCACCAAACACTCAATTAGATTCCCAAGTAATTGCTAATAGTTCGCCTTTTGGGGGCGAAGTTGTGACCAATCGTTCAAAAAATATTGATGGTTACACGGTGGAGTGGAGTAATTTACGTAGCAGATATAGCTTTTTCAGAAATTCGATTGACTGGAATGAAGTCTATCCTGGTAGCTATTATTCTTCTAAGAATTTTTATGAATACAACCGACAAACCAAGCAGAAAGTAGCATCTTTTTATAACCCAGCGATTACCAATTACTATGGTGATGTTAAAAACGAATTAAGTGAATTAGATAAAATGGAAAACCAAGTAGCGGAAGTGGCGATTTCTTTTGATAAACCTTATCCATATGAAGAAGTCCGCAAAATGTTACCGAGCAATGTCAACTTAGTTTGGCTCTATGTTTACTCCAAAACGGTTAATGAAAAAGAAGGTCCTTCTGGTACGCTGCCTTATGGTTTTCAATTAAGCATGGACGATCACAACGAAATATTTGATCCTGAAAACGACAAGCAACACTTTTTTGAAACCTTAGAAAAATCCCCGTTGTTTGCTGACAACCAAGAAGGCCAAAAGTTTATCCAACAAAATAAAAATAAAAAAGTCGAAAAATTACCTATTTGGGGAGTCATGCTCACCGGACAAACCAAAAATTTCAAAGCCTTACAAAATGAACCTTTTGTTCGTGGTGCTTCAATTGGCGTGACCGCACCTATCGTTCCTTATATTCAGCCAGAGAAATAAACGTTCTTCAGAACTCTAAGCCTTCCGACTGATTTTGCTTCAACGATATTGTCAGTAAAAATAGAAAACGTTATAATAGAATGGATCACAGGAAGTGCTTCTACAATGAGTGGGAGCACTTTTTTTACTTATCTATGAGGAGGGCAAGTGAATGTTTTTTAATTTTATTGGGTTAACGTTATTTTTTGGTATCGGGATCTTAGTTGCGAATGGTGCCAAAATTGTAGCGAATAAAGGGAAAAAGAGTAAGGGACCATTCTATTAATGGCGATTGAATTGCTCTTGTTAGGTATCTTTTTATTTGTGACTTTGCCAAGTAAAAATCTTTCAACCGTGTTATGGATTAATCTGATTGGCGCAGTGATTGCTAGTGGGGTGTTATTAAGTACACGCTTAGCTAGTAAAGTCGAAGTTCCTGGTATCCAAAAGGGCCGCAAAGAAGTAGGGAAGAATACCAACAAAACGGCTAACAAAGACTGGTCTGGCAAAATTTTGGGTGTTGCCGTTGTGGCAATGATTTTGTTGACCATTGTCAGTAGTATTACCAGAATTTCTTCCATTGATGAAATTTATCAAACAATTCCTTTAAAAACGGAAGAAAAAGCTGAAGTTTTAACTTCGGCGAAAGAAACACCCATTGCGATTGCACCACAAACGGCGAAACGAAAAATGTTACAGAAATTTTCTGTCATTCCCAATTCCAATATGTTTACTTTGGATGGTATAACGGCACAAGTCGTCAATGGCGAGTATGTTTATGTAGCAACAGTCGAATTTAATGGCTTCTTTAAATGGCTAAAACTGGGGGAAGTACCTGGCTATTTCATCATTAGTGCAACAGATATCAACGCACAGCCAGAATTTGTAGAAAAACCAATTGTTTATACTCCTTCAGCTTACTTTGGCAAAGATGCCGCACGAAAAATTTATTCCGCTTATCCAGGTTATGCAGCAACTGGCACAATCAATTTAGAGCTGGATGACCAAGGGAATCCTTACTATATTCAAACGCTTTACAAAGAGTATGGGGTTTCTGGTCGCATGCACTATAATGAATTTAAAACGGCAGTATTGAATGCTACAACAGGAGAAGTTAACGTTTATGACAGTCAAAAAGCTCCAAGTTTCGTTGATGCGCCGATTACTAGTTCAGCGGCGAATAGCTTAAATGAATTCTTTGGTCGTTACAGTCAAGGCTGGTGGAACCAGACGGTGTTTGGTGCCAAAAAAGATGTTAAAATTCCAACTGAAAATGGTATTTATGCATCAGGACAAATTACGCCGATGATGAACAAGGAAGGGAACCAGTTGCTTTATTTTACGGACTTTACAAGTAGTGAAAAAGACCAAGATTCCGCTTTAGGTTATTCCTTAATCAATGCCCGAACAGGCCAAGTTACGTATTATCGTGATACTAAAGTCGGCATTATGGATAGTGATGGCGCCATTTCTATCGCCTCAAAAATTTATCCAGAAAAGAAATGGAAAGCTAGTATGCCAGTCCTTTATAATATTGATGGTGTGCCAACGTGGATTGTTTCGTTAATGGACAGTAAAGGGATTTTCAAAAAATATGTCTATATAAATGCTGTAGATAATGATATTGTGATTGATGCAGACACGGCACAAGGCGCATTAGACGCTTATCGAATTGAGTTAGTAACCAAAGGGAGTAACAATGAAAATACAGACAAAGCCAACTTGAAAACGATGCAAGGTAAAGTAGCTCGTGTCTCAGTAGTAGCTGGGGAAGCGCAAACGGTAGTTTCATTTTTACTAGAAGATGAAAAAACCATTTTTAGCGTAACGACTAATAACAGTCCGCTGGCGCTATTCTTAAAAGAGGGCGACCAAGTGACATTTAAAGCCGTAGTGACTGAAAATGCTAAAGCAGCGAATGTTGAAGAATTGAAAATTGCAGGATTAAACTAAATAAAACACCTCTTTTCTATGGAAAAGAGGTGTTTTATTCTTGGAAAAGAAGAAAAATCCACCTATTTCTGCTATGATAAGAGAGAAAAAGAATACGAAGGAGCTTCGCCCATGCGCAACATAAAATTAACCATTGAATATGATGGTAAAAGATACTCAGGTTGGCAACGACTAGGTAATTCAGAGAAAACGATTCAAGGGAAAATTGAAAGTATTTTAACACAAATGACAGGTGAACCGATTGAAATTATTGGCTCAGGCAGAACGGATGCTGGCACACATGCACGTGGTCAAGTAGCGAATTTTAAAACGACTAGTTCACTAACAACAACCGAAATGTTATCCTTTTTAAATCGATATTTACCTGGCGATATTGTTGTTAAAGAAGTTACAGAAATGCCTGAACGTTTTCATGCACGGTATAACGCCACAGGTAAACAATACAGCTACTATGTTTGGAATAGCCCAATTCCTAATGCCTTTGAACGGTATCATAGTTTTCACTTTCCCAAAGCGTTGGATCAAGAAAAAATGGAACAAGCTTGCCAAAAATTAATAGGGACCCATGATTTTATTGGTTTTTCAGCATTGAAAAAAACCAAAAAATCGACTACTCGAACGATTGAAAAGATTACGATTGAAAGAAACGGCGAAATGTTACAGTTCACTTTTGTGGGCAATGGGTTCTTGCATAAAATGGTCCGCATCCTCGTTGGGACACTTTTAGAAATTGGTGCAGGCACCAAAGAATTAGCGATAATTGACGAATTATTCGCAACAAAAGTCCGAGAAGGCGCAGGTGAAACGGCTCCTGCACAAGGGTTGTTTTTAGATGAAGTGTATTATAAATAACAAAAAAATAAATTTTCTTTAATCACACCAATTAAAAAGTTGAACTTTTTTTGAAAAGTGCTAACGTTAAGAAGAGATTAACAATAGAAAGAGGTCATTTTGTTGCTATCTTTACTTATTTCTGTCAAAAAATTATTTTCATCTTTTTTAGGTATCTTAAAAAAAGAAGACACGCGTGCCTTGTTCTTTTTATTGGCAACCACGTTGTTGAGTGGGACCATTTTTTATTCAACAGTGGAAAAATTGTCGCCATTAGATTCGTTATATTTAAGTTTCATGACGTTAACCACGATTGGTTATGGAGATGTGCATCCAGTTACTGACTTGGGAAAAATTTTCACCATGGTTTATGCTACAGTAGGCTTGGGGATTATGGCTATGTTTATTTCGGTCGTAGCAAAATCCTACTTGTATTCTAAACAAAGTCATCACCACCATCACCATAAAAACAAAGAACATTCAGCGGAAAAGTCTTCAGAAAAATAGACGAAATTGAGGAGTTGACCAAGTGTTTCTCGAAAAATGAAAGTTTTTTGAGAAACACTCTTTTTTTATCTTAATAATTATGGTAGTATGTCCCAAACTGTATTTTATTTTAAAGGAGCGTGAAGTGAATGGTCAAAGCGATTCGGAAATTATCGTTAATTCAAAAAATCATGATAGGGATTGTGATTGGAACCACCTTGGGTTTCTTGGTGCCGGAATGGACCTTCATCAGCGTTCTTGGTGAATTGTTTGTGGGCGCCTTAAAAGCAATTGCGCCGATTTTAGTTTTTGTCTTAATTATTGCGTCGCTGGCCCAACAAAAGGCTGGGGCGAAAACATATGTGGGATCAATTTTAGTTGTGTATCTGTTAGCGACATTTTTGGCAGCTGTTGTTGCCGTGACAGCAAGCTATCTGTTTCCCGTTAAGATTGTCTTGGAGGCGGCGCAAGAAGCGCAAGCAGCCCCAACGCAACTTAGTGATGTTTTAAGTAATGTGTTAACAAGCGTTGTCCAAAATCCGATTCAAGCGATGATTGAAGGCAATTATTTATCTGTTTTATTTTGGTCCTCATTAATCGGCATTGGGCTACGTCAAAGTTCGGTCGCTACCAAGGATGTGATTGCCAATCTTTCAACAGGGATTACCACGGTCGTTCAAATGATTATCGGCATTGCGCCAATTGGAATTCTAGGTTTGGTGTTTCATTCGGTGGCAACCACAGGCATTGCAGGGTTAGCCAAGTATGGTCAGTTACTATTATTGTTAATTGGTACGATGGCCGTGGTTGCTTTAGTCGTTTATCCAGCGATTGTTTTTTGGAATATTCGGCAAAATCCGTATCCGTTAGTCTTTTTTGTATTAAAGGAAAGTGCGATTCCCGCATTCTTTACACGCAGTTCTGCGGCCAATATTCCCATTAATATGGAATTGGCGAAAGCAATGGATTTAAATGAAGAATCTTATGCGGTCTCTATTCCGCTAGGCGCAACGATTAATATGGGCGGCGCAGCCATTACGATTACTATTATGACATTGGCGGCAGTCCACACATTAGGCATGTCCGTACCAATCTATTTAGCATTATTGTTGAGCATCATCGCCGCTGTTTCTGCTTGTGGGGCTTCAGGAATTGCTGGTGGCTCCTTGTTGTTAATTCCGCTTGCATGTAGTTTGTTTGGTATTTCCAATGACATTGCCATGCAAGTCGTCGGCGTTGGCTTTATCGTCGGCGTAGTCCAAGATTCCATTGAAACTGCGTTGAACTCTTCTAGTGACTTGTTGTTTACCACCTCAGTTGAGTTAGCAGACCGACGTAAAAATGGTGAAATCATTGATGTCAAAGCATTAATTGGCAAAAGTCAATTGGTGGTCGAACAAGAAAATATTTAAAAGAAAGGAGGTCGGGACAGAAGTGTTTAACTCCGAGAAATAAGAAGGAATTTCCGAAAATTGTTCTATAATTTTTGGAGAATTTCGGCTTATTTCCGAAGGAGTTGCTTCTGTTCCCGCCGTTTATCAATTTTTAAGCCTGGGACAAAAATCCAAAGTGATTTTTGTCCCAGGCTCTTTTCTTTAATAATCTCGGCCCCATTTTTTTCAGGGGCCACTGAAATTATCGACCATTTTATGAAGAAAATCCTCTCTATAATAAAGGTATCAAGTAAATAGGAGGTACACGAAATGAAATGGTATCAACTTTCCTCAACAAAAGTAATCGAGCAGACTAAGACGAAGCAAACGGGTCTTTCTAGCGAAGAACGTCAGCAACGTTTACAAACGAATGGTCCAAATAAAATTGAAGAAAAACAACAACTGAAAACGTGGCAAAAGCTAGCCAAACATTTTACAGATTTACTAATGGTGGTCTTACTCGCTGCCGCAATTCTAAAATTTGCCACAGGCGAAGTGGTCGAAGGAAGTATCATTTTTCTAGTGGTACTTGTCAATGGCTTTGTCGGTTATTGGCAAGAGCGTAAAGCAGAAGAATCATTAGACGGCCTGAAACAGATGATGGGCCAAGAGGCAGTCGTTCTAATTGATGGACAAAAAACAACCGTTTCTTCTGAAACATTGGTTCTGGGAGATGTAGTCACGTTACAAGCTGGCGATGTAGTCCCAGCAGATTTGCGCTTATTTGATGTTCATAATCTGATGATTGAAGAATCAATTTTGACAGGCGAATCAGAAGCCGTGGAGAAAATTACCGGTTCCTTGAATGAAGAATTGCCAACAGGCGATCAAAAGAATTTGGCTTTTTCAGGAACACTTGTCCAAGCAGGTTCGGCCTTAGGTGTTGTAGTAGAAACAGGAGATTCCACTGAAGTTGGAAAAATTAATCACGCGTTGCAGTCAGTAGATCAAAAAACAACGCCGCTCGTACGGAAAATGCACCAATTAAACAAGCAAATTTTCCAAGGGATTATGGTCTTGATCTTGTTTCTGATTTTCTTTACCACTTTTCGTCATGGCATGGAATGGAGCCTCTTATTTTCTGCGATGATTGCATTAATTGTAGCAATGATTCCAGAAGGCTTACCTGCTGTGTTAACGATGATTTTATCGATGGGTGTTCATGAGATGGCTAGAGAAAATGCGATTATTAAAGGCATGCCTTCCGTTGAAACATTAGGTTCAATGACAGTTATCTGTTCAGACAAAACAGGAACGCTAACTAAAAATGAAATGACGGTAATGGATGTAGTGACTGAAGAAATGGCCATTGTCAAAGAGATTATGGCCAACTGTCAAGAATTGAAATTACAAGACCAACAAAAAATCGCCGACTTGCAAGGGAATCCTACCGAGTTAGCTTTACTACAATATGTTGATCAGGATCAACTGTCTTTACGCCCTGTAGAAAAGAAAATTCCGTTTAGTTCAAGTTATAAATACATGGCCACTCGCCATCCGCAAGCAGAAGGTTCAATTATTTATGTCAAAGGTGCGCCAGAAGTATTGTTACAACTTTCTACGTTATCTGATAATCAAAAAGGTGCTTGGCAAGCACAAGCTGCGCAATTAGCGCAAAAAGGACAACGGGTATTAGGTTTCGCTTATAAGACAGTTACGTCACAACAGGAACTGACACATGAAACATTGTCAGGATTGACGTTTGCTGGACTGGCAGGCATCATCGATCCGCCAAAAGAAAGTGCCATTCAAGCCGTCAAAGAATCTCAAGAAGCAGGTATTTCCGTCAAAATGATTACCGGAGACCATAAAGATACAGCGCAAGCCATTGGCGAGCAAGTTGGTTTAAAGCATACGAAAAAAGTCCTTGAAGGATTAGAAATTGATGCTATGTCAGATGAAGAATTAGCTCAGCACGTTCAAAAAGTCGATGTATTTGCACGAACGACGCCAGAACATAAATTACGAATTGTCACGGCTTTACAAAACAATGGTGAAATTGTCGGGATGACCGGCGATGGCGTGAACGATGCGCCAGCACTAAAGAAAGCCGATGTCGGAATTGCCATGGGAATTAAAGGAAGTGAAGTAACCAAACAAGCCGCAGATATGGTTTTGGCAGATGATAATTTCCATACGATTGCTAAAGCCGTGAAAGAAGGACGCCGCATTTTTGATAACTTGAAAAAGACGATTACCTTCTTCTTGCCAACCTCTTTAGCACAAGGTTTAATTGTTGTCTGGGCGCTTTTAATGAATCATCCTCTACCGTTGACACCTGTCCAGATATTATGGGTAAACATGGTAACTACGATTACTTTGTCTTATGCATTAGGTTTTGAAAAAGCGAGTGCTGATACCATGAAACGACCACCAAGAGATGTCAACGAAGGCATTTTAACAAAGTACAGTATTTTTAGAATCATCTATGTGTCGGTACTCATTATGGTACCAGGTTACCTCATGGCGTTACAATTTGAGGGCCAAGCCTTACAGCAAACGTTCCTCTTACAAAGTATCGTCTTAGCGCAAGCAGCGTATATGATCAACTGTCGTAAGTTGGTTGATCCGTCGTTAAGCACAGGATTTTTCCAAAATAAAGTGTTGTTTGCTTCATTAGGAATCCTCTTTTTACTACAAGCGCTAGTAGTTTACTGGCCAGTAGCGCAGCAATTAATTGGCACAACTTCTTTAAATGGCCTTCAATTAGCAATGATTTTCGTCCATGTTGTGAGTCTGTTTTTCCTTGTTGAAGGGGAAAAATATATAACCAAACGATTCATGACGAAAGAAAGCCAAAAAACTAGCGAATGTCCTCGCTAGTTCCTTTAAAAATAAGAATGAAGAGTGAGCTCTGCTAGTCGGCGGAGTTCATTTTTTGTTGGAATTAAAGAGAGATAAAAGACAGGAAGATCAAGATGATCCAAGGGGAAATTGGAAATAATTATGTCGGCTTCATTTAACGTCAACTGGCTTAGTTCCACATATTCAATAGCTTGTAATTTCACACGAGTACCTAAATAAGCAGCTAATTCTTGTTGTAAAAAAGCTTTCCAAGCAGGTTCCCCTTGAAAGAGGAAATAGGCAGTCATCGTTTGCGCCTGAATGGAATAACTGGCTTGTTTTTCTAACAAAGAAGCCAAACTAAGAAAATAAGTCGGTTCTTCAATCGTGGTGTAGCGAGATAAAATCTCCAAAAGTTCTTGGTTGCTCTTTGATAACGCAAGGTCTTCTGCAGCTTGTTCGGTCATTAATTCTTGATATTCCAATTGAAATTGCTCAGAAAGTGTTGGGGACTCGGTATATTTAATGAATAACAATAACAGATTATCCAATAAATTTGTTTGGATTAAATCAGGCCAGGCTTCTTCAGTGGACAAATTAGTGACAAACTGTTGTAACGACTTTCGCAGCTGACTGTAATGAGTGTGGAGCGCAGAAGCCAACGTTTCGCCATAGACATTATCGTAATTCCAGCTTTCTAAGAAACAAAAGAAGGCAAAAAAACTTTCTTCTCCTTGCAAATAGATGCCTTCAGAAGCATAAAGCTTTGCCAAGGACGGTTGATAAAGTTGAAACAAGACATCTTTTGAATCAAAAGAAAATTGACTCACTCGGCAATTGGCTTTGTTGCGAATCGTGTTAATAAAAAACCAACAAGCGCCAAAAATTTCTTCCGTTTCCACCGTCAACTCACTACTGTAAACTTGTTTCAAAAATTGAAAATAATGCTCCTCATGAATCGAATAATCGTCAAAAAAATAATTATTATGAGTAAAAGGCACCAACAAACGATGATAAAAAATCCGAATATTGCTTTCTGCCCCGATTAACTGAATGGTGGCTGTGGTTAGCTGAATCGTTAAATGAAAATCACGTAAGGCCAGATTCATCTTTTTGATATGTCGCTTCAAAGTTTCATAAGAAACACCACTAGTGCTCAAAAAAGAAGTTGTCACCAACTCTTTCGTAAATAGTAGCTCTTTTAATAGCTGAATACTAATGGATTGAGGTAAAAATAATGACCAAAGCTCATTGGTTTGCGCATTCCCCTGATTGCGTAACCGAATACCACTGCTATCGGTTTCAATGGACCAGTCGGCGGGTAATTGACTGCGAATATACTGTAAATCCGAAAAAACGGTTCGCTCTGTCGTTTGAATTTGCGTGGCTAAACGCTTCGCTGTCAGTTGTGGAACATTTAATAACTGTTCCAACAAACGAATTTGCCGAAGCAAATCTTTTTCCGTTATCACACGTTTTAACATGGAGTACATGGCAAAACCTCCTTTTGCTTAAGAATACGGATAAAAAGGGGATTGGTCAATTAAAAAAAGAAGCGAATCGTCATTCCTCGTAATCTTTTTTCGATAAGGAATTAGCGTTGTTTTTGAAAGATAAAAGGAGTACACTGTAAGAGAATTTATGCGTAAAAATAGGAGGCCTACAGTTGGAAGAAGAAGTATTAGCGTTGAAAGTAGTGAATGAGTCGTTAAAATTACCTGGTGTCAAAGTGAATCGAAATGCTTTTTTGACAAAAATGTTTCAAGATAAAGTGGACAATGTACAAGAATTATTTGATGACGGACCAGAAAAAGTTTTATCAAAAAAAGAACTAGACCGAGCTGCCCAAAAATGTATTAACCAAGCAGTTATGCAGTCGAGCGCAATTTCATTTGCGACAGGAATTCCAGGTGGTCTGGCTATGGCAGCTACCATTCCCGCAGATATTGCGCAATTCTATGGCTATTCTTTGAAATTAGCGCAAGAAATTTCTTATATTTATGGCTACCATGATTTATGGAACAATCAAGATGAATTGACAGAAGAAGCCAAAAATACACTGATTTTATACTTGGGAATCATGTTAGGGGTAACGTCAGCTGGTTCGGTCGTTCGGATTTTGTCTAAACGTTTATCTATCCAAGCTGTAAAGAAAATCCCGCAGAAGGCGCTAATGAAAACTTTCTATTATCCAATATTGAAAAAAATATTAGCTATTTTTGGGGCAAAATTAACAAAATCAACTTTTGCGAAAGGTGTTTCTAAAGCAATTCCCGTTTTAGGCGGCGTTGTTTCTGGTGGCATTAATTATGCCTCTATGAAACCAATGGCTATGAGGTTAAAAGATGAATTAAGTAAAAACATAGGCTATACTCAAGAAGATGCAGAAAAAGATCTAGAAATTTTAGAAGCCGATTTTGAAGTTATTTCAGAACAACCTGAAACAGAAACAGCCAAACATGCGGACGATATTTTTAGTAAACTAGAGCGAGCACATGCCTTATTTGAGAAAAAGATTTTGACAGAAGCCGAATATATAAAGCTAAAAGAAACGATTATACAAGAAGGATAATTTAATCAATAAAAAATGGAATCTTTTCAATAAAGATTCCATTTTTTATTGAAAAAGTTGGGGTAATTCATTACACTTACACTGAGGTACTGTGTAAGTTCAAAATTTCTATCTTTTGGAGGTAGACTTCATAAAAGTAATAGTTAGTTTTGAAAGAGGACAACATCTTGAAATCAGAAGTGAATTAAAGATATTTAGCTCTACAGATAATCTCAGACAATAGAGATATCTGTAAACGTTACTAAAGGAGTAGAACAAGATGTCGAAAAAAATATATAGTGCAGGATTAGTCTCACAGCGATTCTGGTTTTATGAGACTAAAGAATATATAGAAATGCTCAATGAAGGTAAAACACATCAAGAAATAAAAAAATTAAGTGAAGAAATCAATATTTTTGGCGCTGCTAGTAGCAGTCGATCAAACGAAACATACAATGCTGCTAAGCGACGTATAAATGTATTAGGAAAAGAAATGCAAGAATTATTTCCTAATTTAAATATAGATAACCAAAAGATTGTTGTACTAATTTCAGTTTTATTATTGAATGATTTGATTCTGGAATTTATGTTAGAAGTTTATCAAGCTCAAATACAAAAGGGCATCTTAAAATTAACAACAACGGATTATAAACAGTTTTTCTCGGAGAAGCAAAGAACGAATGAAATAGTTGCTAGTTGGAAACCTTATACGTATAGTCGTTTAGGTAGTGCTTATAGGAACTATCTTCTTGAATCAGGATTAATTCGTGAAGATAAAGGGATAGAAATTATTACGCCAAAAATGGTGGATTCAAGAGTGTTATCGTGGTTAAAAGCTATCAATCGATTAGATATTGCTAAAGCGATAACGGGGGGAATTTGACAAATGAAAAAGAAAACAATAGAAGAGCGCTTTGATGTCCTGGAGCGGTTGCTAAAGTCGGATGATTTCCTAGCTAACAGAGGCCTAGGTAACGAGATTGGCTACTACATTTTCGATTATAGCCCCAAAAATGAGTTACTAGTTCGAGAATATATTAATCATTTAGAAGCAAAAAATTATCCAGCGAATGATGGCTACACACTTCAAGTATTCAATCTCTATGAAATTATGATGGAATTACTGGAATCGAAAAGATATATCGATATTATCGCTCAATGGGAGAAAAAACATGGAATTATGTTTGTAGCAACACGTATTAACCGTCTATTGAAAATGGAAGAATTTGATGATGCTGAAATGTATTTTACTGATTATATTAGACAACGAGTGAAAGATAATTCAGTAGTTATTTTAACTGGAATTGGTGAAATTTATCCACTAGTAAGGGCCCATTCTGTTTTAAACAAAATGCACCTTGTTTATACAAAACGTCCAGTTATCATGATGTACCCTGGCGAGTATGATCGATTACGCTTAACAATACTAGATACAAATCGTGATGCTAATTATTATAGAGCTTTCAGAATTGATTAGGAGAGTTGAAGATGAAAATTAATGATATGTTCCAAAAAGATATCCATCGAAATATTGAAGGAGTTATCACAGCTTCACAAGCTAGTGAAGAGCAAGTTTATCAAGAGTTGGATGAATATGTAGTTACTAAAGAGTTACAAGGTCAGTTTAGAACGTTTTTTGATGCCTATAAACAAGGCATCAATGGTCATACTAGTAAAATGGGTGTTTGGATACAAGGTTTTTTTGGTTCAGGTAAATCACACTTCTTAAAAATTCTTTCTTATATTCTTGAAAATAAAGAAATAAATGGGAAAACAGCATTTGATTTTTTTACCGAGGGGGACGAATTAACTCGCAAGATTAAAGATCCAATGACAATTGCCGATATGGAACTAGCGGTTAAAACGCCAACAAACGTTATACTTTTCAACGTTGAATCTAAGCATCAAACAGGGATAGAGGGGAAAAATAGTCTAGTAAATGTATTCTTGAAAGTTTTTAATAATAGTCTAGGTTATTCCACTAATCCAAAAGTTGCTGATTTGGAACGTCGTTTAGATAAAGATGGAAAATATAATGAATTTAAAGAAGCTTTTAAAGCTGAACATGGACTTGATTGGATTAATGAACGTCATGAAGTGGACTTCATCCAGGATTCTATGGTGAATGCTCTGTCAAGTATCGGTTATATGACTGAAGATGCAGCAAAAACATGGTTTAATAAGCTAGAATCTGAATATATTATTAGTATCGAAGAATTTGCAGTGATGATTGAGGAGTACTTACAATCAAAAGGGAACAATGAGCATATTGTTTTTTTAGTTGATGAAATTGGGCAGTATATAGGTGGAAACAGTGATTTAACATTGCAATTGCAAACAATAGTTGAAGAGCTAGGCAATAAATCACGTGGTAAGGCATGGGTGATTGTAACAAGTCAACAAGCTATTGATGCAATTACAGATATTGCTGGCTCAGCAGCTTTAGATTTTTCAAAAATTAAAGGTCGTTTCGAAACAACTTTATCATTATCTTCTGCTAATGCCGATGAAGTGATCCAAAAACGTATTCTCGCAAAAAACATTTCAGGACAACAATACTTAGAAGCAGATTATCCTAATCACGAAAGTAACATCAAATCGATGCTAATATTTGAAGATAGTCCTGAACTAAAATTATACAACTCTGCTAAAAATTATGCAGATGTTTATCCATTTGTTCCATATCAATTCAATTTGTTAGCGAATATCCTGACACAAGTTTCAAAACATTCAATTCAAGGAGCCAATCTATCTCGTGGGGAAAGATCACTACTTGCGTTCTTTAAAGAAACAGCGGAGCGAAATGCGGATAACGACAGCGATGTGTTAGTATCTTTAGATCAATTTTATCCTTCTTTAGAAAAATGGCTAAATGAAACAGAAAATGCTAAAGTTATTAAACAAGCAGAAGAAAATACAAACATTGTCTCAGACGGAAAAGACCTATTTAATGTAGAAGTACTAAAAGTGTTATTTATGATTAAATATGTAGATCAAAATATTAAACCAACATTGAATAACATTACAAACTTAATGGTTCGACGTGTAAACGAAGATAAATTAGCTCTTCGCAAGAGAGTAGAATTAGCCTTGAAAATATTAATAAAAGAAAATTTAATTCGTCAAAATTTACAAAATTATGTATTTCAAACAGATGAAGAGCAAGAGGTAACCCGTTTAATCAATCATATTGATTTAAGTGCTACTGACGTTGAGGATAGGTTAGCTCGAGATATTTTAGATGATAAAGTTGGTCGTAATTCATTTTCTTATAAAAATGCAAATGCTTCAGGACGTGCATTTGAAAATCGCTATAATTTTATGTATAACTTTTACGTTGATGATTATGCTTATCGCAAAAATAATAATCCGAATTTAGAAGTAAAAATTATCACACCATATTATAATGAATTGTGGAATAATGAGCCACAATTAATTTTAACAAGTACGAAGAATCAAATGCTGATAAATCTTCCAGTAGATACAGAATTTATGAATCATGTTCAAACTTATCTTAAGGTAGAAAAATATATTACAACGGCGAATGTTTCAAGTGCAATTAAGAATTTCGCGGCGGTAAAAGCCGAAAAAACAGCTGAAAATCAAGAACTAGTGGAATCAATTAATTCTCAATTAAACGATTTTTTGAAACAAGCGACCTTCTATTTTAATAACAGTAAGTTAGAGGTTTCTGGATCCGATTTCAAAGTGAGACTGAATGATGCGTTGCAGCAAATGGCAAAGCTAGTCTATCATAAAAATGATTTGGTGGATGCTGCTGTTTCCGAATCAGACATTAATAGTTTGTTGAAAGATAATGGTACGACTCTTGTAGCATATACAGAAAACCAAAATATTGTAGATGATGTAAAACGATTCATTCAATTACAACACAATCAAAATCTCACAGTTACAATGAAAACGTTGCGAGATAATTATGTTAATCGTGAACCATATGGTTTCATAAATGAAGATTTAGAATGGGCTATTGCCAGATTGTTTAAAGAAGGAAGTATTAGTTTATTTAAAAATGGCATTCCATTAGATACTAACTCTGATATAAATGAGATTTCAAAAGCAATATTTGATCGTAAATCTCCAGAAAAAATTCGTGTTGAACTACGTCAAAAATCAAATGATCTCCAGAAAAAAATGGTGCGCAATTTGGGAGAAGAACTGTTTAATAGTCGGAATATTGTTGATGAAACAAATGATGATACAACACGTATACGCTTTAATGAAAAAGCACAACACATGGTTCGTGATTTACAACGTTTTAAAGATACTTCAGGTCATCATTATCCTCAATCTGACGAAATTGTGGAAGCCATTAAAGTATTGGATCAGGTAATCAATGCAAGAGATACAAAATCATTTTTTGAAGTATTACAAAATAGAGAAGAAGAGTTATTGGACTGGGCTGAGGATTACGAAGACATCCATAGTTTTCATACAAGTTCTCAGAAAAGCATCTGGGATAAAACGAGAGATTACATCGGTCGCATAGAAGATAGTAAAATCAAAGAATCTACAGAAGAAATGAATACAATTATTTCTGAGATGAAATCTATTAGAAAACAAGCGGCACCCTATAAAGATATTCCGAGATTAAGTGAACTGAATAGTAAATTTGAAATAGAGTACATGAAATTTATGGAAGCTAAGTCAGATAAGGCGACTAGTCAGATAAATGTCATTAAAGAATCAGTATTAGAAGATTTGCTCCGTCGTAATTTTGGAGATGACTTTAGAAATGACGTAATCAAAGAATTTGATAAATTAAATGATGAATTGTCAACTGCAAAAACGTTTGATGAGATCATATTAATTCAAGCGCAAGCTGAACCTTTACAGCGAAAATTCACAGCTAAATTTACAACTGAGGAAAATTATCGTCGTGAAGAAGAGGCCAAAAAAATCAGTATAGCCATCAGCAATAACTATGATGAGGATACCAATTCTATGGCAGATAAAATACCTGACGTAATAACTGTAACACCGGTTAAGAAAGTTGAAAATGTTTATGTAAAAGAATTAATCAGTTCTCGTCAACGGATTAAATCGGAAGAAGACATTGATCTCTTCGTGAATAAACTAAAACAAGAATTATTAGCAAAATTAAATGATGATAATGAACTAGACATTTTATTGTAAGCGATAGGAGCATTATAAATGGACAAAAAAGCAATTAAAAAATTCGCCATGGAATCTCGTGTAAAACTTCGTGAGGGAGTTATCAATAAGCTGACTAAGCTAGGCATAACTGAAAGTAATATCGAACCTGTCACAGAATTAGGGAATGACACAATTACAATCTCTTCAAGTAAACAACGTTACACAGGAAAAGATGTAATAAATCGTACAAAATTAGTAGAAGCGTTAAAAGCAAGAGAGAAACAACTTGATTTAGGCGAAAAGAAAAGTAAAGCGATTGCGTTTGATAATTTGGTTGAAGAGGTAGCGTATACATGGTTTAACCGTTTAATTGCGATTCGTTTCATGGAAGTAAACAATTATTTGCCAGAACGACAACGTATCTTATCAAGCGAATCTGGCATTCGTGAACCAGATATTATTACGAATCTTTTAAGTTCAAACTTATATGCAGAAATGGATCCTGCTACAAAAAGTCGAGTAGTGGATTTAATGTCAGATAACTCAGCAGCAGCTGTAGACGAACTTTACCAATTAGTATTTATTAAACAATGCAATAGTTTGAATCAGTTACTGCCAGACCTTTTTGAAAAAATTGACGACTATACTGAGCTTTTGTTTACGATTTCTTATATTGATGAAAATGGTGTTATTGCAAGCTTACTATCAATCCCAGAAGAAGACTTTGACGTCAGTAAAGAAGGACAAGTCGAAATTATTGGTTGGATGTATCAATACTACAATACTGAGCCGAAAGCTGAGGCAATGAAAGCGCAGAAGAAACGGAAAAGCCGTGCAGATGAAATTCCTGCGCTAACTCAATTGTTTACGCCCGATTGGATTGTGAGGTATATGGTTGAAAATTCACTTGGACGTTATTATATTGATCAAAAACTAGCAATGCCTACTGAAACACGTACAGAAAAAGAAATTGCAGACGAATTTGGTTGGAAATACTATTTACCGACAGCAGAACAACCCGAGAATGTACAATTACAAATTCAAGATGAACGTAAAGATAAAAATGTTA
>NZ_JBFOEF010000016.1:0-38947 GCF_040886645.1 Enterococcus sp. GC34 | reverse complement strand
AACTAGATACTAAGTGCCTGATTCATAATTTTCATGATTAACCTTGTTTCTCTTTCTTCCATTTCTTTAATGACATGTAAGTATACACTTTGTGTGGTTGTCACATCTTTGTGTCCAAGTCGTCGACTTACACTTAGGATATTAACACCTTTAAAAAGGAGAATCGATGCATGGGTATGTCTTAATCCATGAAAAGAAATAGAAGAAAGTTTAAGTTTTTGACAGGCCTTTTCAAGGTGTCTATTGATAGTAGCACTGACAGGCAACTTTTCATTATCATCTGCACAAATTTTGTCATCTCCTCTAAACCTTCTAAAGCGGATAACTTCTTTAATCACCTTTAAAGTTTTTGTATCAACATCCACAGTTCGTACGGAACTAGCATTCTTTGTTTCTTTAAATCCTGTACGATATTTGTAGTCCCAAGTTTTGTTAACAGAGATCAACTTATGTTTGAAATCAATATCTGCAACAGTGATCCCCAAAACTTCAGCAAAACGCAATCCAGTCATCGCTGATAAATAAATAATAAAGTTATTTGGATTCAGTGGTTGACTTCTGGTGTAGTGAATTAATTTTTGCCATTCAGAGTAGGAGTGATACATTACTTTTGCTTTCTTTTTTTCACGTCCTGTTATAATCGCTTTTCTTGTGAAATCAGTGTCAATAATTCCTTCTTCCACAGCATCTAAAATAGCTGCTCGAATTTGTTTATGGAATCCTGAAGTTGTTCTTTTGGCATGATTTTTAGCAAAATCATTTAACCCTTTTTGATACCGATGGCGAGTTATCTCTTTAAGTTTAATATTTCCAAAATATGTGTAGATATGTTTATGTGAATTTCTATATTTCACATAAGTGACCGAAGTAACAGCAGGTTTTTTAAAGGTTTCCATCCATTGTTGAAAGTAATCAGCCAGTGTTAAAGTTGTAGTCATAAATTCTTTCCTTTCATATTTTCTATTTTTTGTACTTACTACCTACTTATATTACTTTATTAAAGGAAAGAATTTTGATTAGTAATGCAAATATTGAGAAAAAACGGTATAATATAGCTTAAAAGTACACTGGAGGGTTGCAACTTGGCTATATTAATTAAAGATAAATTTGAAGCTTGGCAAAAGGAAGCCCAGGATCGTTTTGATCAGTTGAAAGCAAATGAAGAAGAATTAAACAAAATTTTTATTGAACTTTATGGATTACAAGATGAACTAGATTACCACGTTGATGATAAAGAAGTTTCAGTATCCTTAGCAGATAGAGAACGCGATATCAAGTCACTTATTAGCTATGCAGTTGGCTGTATGTTCGGACGCTATTCATTGGATGAAGAAGGATTGATATTTGCAGGTGGAGAATTTGATATGTCACGTTATCAAAAATTTAAACCTGATGAAGATAATATTCTACTGATTACAGATAATGAATATTTCCAATCTGATGAAAGCGACATTATGACAAGATTTGTAGAGTTTATTACGGTTGTTTATGGAAAAGAAACACTTGAAGAAAATCTTGATTATATTGCCGATGTGTTGCCAGGAAGTGGAAAAAGTCGAGATAAGATACGTAAATACTTTATGTCAAAATTTTTTACAGATCATATGGCAACTTATAAAAAGCGCCCGATTTATTGGCAATTTGATTCAGGAAAAGCGAATGGTTTTAAAGCGCTAATGTATTTACATCGTTTTGATGAAAATTTATTAGGACAGCTTCGCACAGAATATGTTACAAAATTAAGTCAAGCTTATAATTCTCGTATTGAACTACGTGAAAGTCAAAAGATGTCGACTACGAATGCGGGAGAAGTCACTCGTTATGAAAAAGAAATTCAAAAAATCAAGAAACAGTTAAAAGAACTTCGAGAGTTTGATGAAAAATTAGGGCATTTAGCGCTAAAGAAAGTTTCTCTTGATTTAGATGATGGAGTGATTGTAAATTATGATAAGTTACAACGTGATCCAGATACAGGTGAAAAATTCTTGATTTTAACCAAAGGAGTTAAAGAACCTTAAGGAGATGTGATTATGTCAGATTTGAATTTAAATCAGATTCAGAACAGACTAAATGAACTTTTTGTGACATATGGAGAGCGTAAGCTTATTTTTTGGTTCGATCCAAAAAAAGAATTTGAAGAGGATATTAATAATGGGAAAATTGAATTAAAAGATGCGAAAGTTTTTATCCTTGAACAAAATACTCAATTTATGACAAAACGTTTCTTTGAAATTGAAGATACTGATAATAACTATTTAATCTATGCGCCATTTGAAAAGATAAGTGATGACGATCAGGATAATCATTTACTAAGTATTTTGAAATATTCTAGCGAGTTTAGTGCAGATCGTATTTCATTGGTGATGACACAATTAAATATTCCAAATGAGTTACATGATGCTATGGTACACTATGCTAAATTCTTTGGTGCAAGATCACGAATTACTGCTTTTAACAAACTAATAACTACTGAAATTAAATCAAAGCAAGAACTTGAAATAGCAATGATGGCCGTCCTAACCAAAGCTAACACTGCCCAATTTTATAGTATCATTCAATCTTTACTGGTCGAATATGCGTATGAATCAAGTAGCCTGTATGAACAATTAGTGACTTTTGATTTACAGAATGCTTTTTGGAAATATGTATCTCTTTATTATGGTTTTATTTCAGAGACACCAACTATCCAAAAGTTGACAGTTTCTTTTTTTGTTAATGCTTTTTATGGGCAATTAGGACATCAAGAATTACCTATACAGTTAAAAGAGTACGAAGTTTTAGAACAAACTACAGCAATTATTTCCTTTATGGATGGGGTAATGAACGACTCTCGCTATACGCAAGCTTTCGATAAATTGAGTGGAAATACATATCGGTTAATTAGCGGAGAGAAGTTGATTTCACTGGTGCCCATTGAGGAACTTATTGCAGCTGATATTTTTGAATCTGTTCATAATAACATAATCAAGTATTATATTGGCCAGCTATTGAGTGGGGATTTAACACCGATAATTAATGGGATGACACTTTCTGAAGTTATTACATTGAAGCAGCGAGCGCACTTTGGTGCAAAGTATATTCATGAATATGAAGTAATATTGAATGCACAAAAATTGTTGAATAATACTTTTTCTTCTAATATTAACCAATTTTCAGAAGTTGTTAAAGATTATGAAAATATCTCGTTTAATATTGATCAATCTTATCGTAAATTTATTTGGCATTTTGATAAAGTTTTATCTCCAGATTTATTTACAGAACTTAAATTACGCATAGAAAAACAATACAAAATATTTTTAAATGAGAGTGCCCGTTTGTGGAATGATCTATTGTCTTTAGAAGAACGTTCGTCACTCCTTGATTTTTATGACAACTTTGCAAATAATAAAACAAAAACAGTTGTGATTATTTCTGATGCACTTCGTTATGAAATTGGGAAAGAAATTCAAGAAGTACTGCAGTATGAAAAGAAATTTACAACAAAGATGAATACACTTTTTTCTGTTCTTCCATCAGTAACGGAATTTGGAAAAGCGGCTTTGTTAAGAAGTGGACACGAAACGTATGAATATGTTGAAGGAACCGATATTCGGGTAAATGGAATGAAAACACAGGGGACTCCTGCACGAGATAAAATATTAAAAGCAAAAAATTCCAACTCTTTGGCTATTACGTATGAAGAAGTGATGACTAAAACGAATGCAAAAGAACTTCGTGAGATATTTAATGGCAAAGAAGTGATTTATCTTTATCATGATCAAATTGATAGGACAGGGGATCATGGTCAGGAATCACAAGTTTTTGATGCTGCACAAAAAACAGTTGATGAAATCAAAGCTTTAATACCATTTATTTCAAACGGAGCGAATGTTTATCGATTTTTGATCACCAGTGACCATGGCTTTATCTATACGAGATCCAAAGTTGAAGAACATGAAAAGATTGAAAATCCATCTGAATTTTCTGAAGATAGAGTAGAACGTCGGTTTATAATTAGTGAAAATCATTATGATGAAATTGGAATTACTTCAATGAAATTAGGAGAAATATTACGCAATGATGACAAACGCTATGTACATTATCCTGAAACATCTGCTATTTTTAAAAAAGTAGGCGGGGGTCAAAGTTATGTACATGGTGGTTCTTCTCCACAAGAAATGCTTGTTCCTGTTTTAGAAGTAAACGTTTCTCGAGGATCGTCTCAAAAAGAACCAGTGAGCGTTCAGCTAATGACAGCAAAAAGAAAAGTTATAGGACTTTCTATATCTTTAGAGTTTTATCAAACGGAAGCGTTAAGCGACTCAATCACTAAAGCAAAATATACGTTATATTTTGAAGATAGTAAGGGAAACTTAATTACGAATCAACATACCTATTATGCCGATTCTACCTCAGAGCAAGCTAGTGAAAGATTTACAAATTTCACTTTTGACTTTATAAATCGTAATTATGATACAAATGAAAAAATTTATTTAGTAGTGAAAAATACAGAGACGAAGGTTCAAGTGGAAAGAATTGACTTTGTAATTGATAATCCATTTGCTGGCGGTTTTGGTTTTGATATTTAGGAGGAAAGTTAGTGGATCAAGTTATATTAGATAAATTGGTGGCAAACTTTCCTGGAAAGATTGTCCGTAAAGATTTAACTAAAAAAATAAAAGAAGGAGCAAATGTTCCAGTATATGTGCTTGAATATTTGCTTGGTATGTATGCATCTTCTTTAGATGAAAATTTAGTTATAAAAGGTGTTGAAAATGTAAAAAATATTTTGGTTCGAAATTATGTTCGTCCAGATGAAGCCGAAAAAGTAAAAGCAAAAATTCGAGAGAATGGTGGCTATACAGTCATTGATAAAGTATCGGTATCATTAAATGAACGGCGAGATCAGTATGAAGCTGAATTTTCTAATTTAGGACTTTCTGGCGTACGTATTGGTGATGAATATCCCAAAAAATATGATCGACTTCTTGGTGGTGGGATTTGGTGCATCGTTCAGATGGAATATTGGTATGATGAAACGGATCAAAGAAATTCACCATTTATTGCAAAAAAAGTTGATCCTATTCAAATGCCTGGTTTGGATATTGAAGAAGTTAGGCGTGGCCGTGCTGCATTTACAGAGAAGGAATGGATTGATGTTGTTCTTCGATCGGTTGGAATGGAGCCTACACAATTTACTGAACGTGTAAAATGGTTACATTTAGCTCGCCTTGTCCCGTTGATAGAAAATAATTTTAACTTATGTGAATTAGGGCCACGCGGTACAGGAAAATCGCATGTTTATAAAGAAATCTCGCCTAACTCTATTTTAGTTTCTGGTGGACAAACTACTGTTGCGAATTTATTTTATAATATGGCTCAAAGATCTATGGGATTAGTTGGTATGTGGGATACGGTGGCTTTTGACGAGGTAGCGGGTATTAACGTGAAAGATGGAGATTTAGTTCAAATAATGAAGGATTACATGGCTTCAGGCTCATTTGCTCGTGGTAAAGAAGAAAAAAATGCATCTGCATCGATGGTATTTGTAGGAAATATCAATCAAAGTGTAGATGTTATCTTAAAAACTTCAAATTTATTTGAACCTTTCCCAGAAAAAATGCGATCTGATTCAGCATTTTTAGATCGTATGCATTGTTACTTACCAGGATGGGAAATTCCTAAATACCGGCCAGATTTTTTTACGAATGATTATGGTTTTATAACAGATTACTATTCAGAAGTGATGCGAGAATTACGTAAGACAACTTATAGTGATGCAATTGATAACTATTTTAAGCTAGGTTCACAACTAAATCAACGTGATACTATTGCTGTTAAAAAGATGTTTTCTGGACTTATCAAACTAGTATATCCTCATGGGGAATTTGGAAAAGAAGAAGTAGAAAAAGTACTTAAATTTTCTATTGAAATGAGACGAAGAGTGAAAGAACAGCTTAAAAAAATTGGTGGAATGGAATTCTTTGATGTTAACTTATCTTATATTGATTTAGAAGAAAATAGAGAAGAATATGTTTCTGTCCCAGAACAAGGAAGTGGCACACTAATTCCTGAAGGTATTGGGAAACCAGGACATGTACATGCTGTTTCAGGTGGGGCTAGTGGACGAGTGGGCGTATTTAAATTTGAAACTCAAATGATTTCTGGAAATGGTAAATTTAAAGCGACTGGATTAGGTAGTGATTCTGCAGCCAAAGAAAAAACTTATTCAGCTTATAAATATCTTAGTGCTAATGCTGCTTCAATTAGTGCATCCATATCCATTGCTAGTCATGACTTTGTATTCAATACCCAAGATCTGAATGGTGTCGGAAATCCAGAGTCTCTGACTTTACCAACAATGATTGCACTTTGTTCAGTGGCGTTGAACAAGCCAGTAATCTCCAGTATAGCCGTATTTGGTGATATAACGATTGGTGGCACTTTAGTTAGAGTTACCAACTTAGCAGATATGATGCAAGTGGCTCGTGATGCGGGTGCTAAGAAAGCGCTGGTTCCGATGGCTAATGCAGCTGACTTAGCTACAGTCCCTCCAGAGCTAATGTCGACTTTTAATATTGTTTTCTATAATTCACCAGAAGATGCTGTCTTTAAAGCACTTGGAGTTGAATAATTTACTTAATAGTAGTTAAAGAAATTTTTTATTGAGGTGCTTTCTACAATTAATATGTAAAATAATAATCCAAAATCAAAGGAAATAAGAAATATTAGAGAAGTTTAAGTTTTAGCGGAGAGAAGTTCTTCTCTCCGTTTTGATATATATAATATTGGATAGGATTCCAATTAAATCATAAATATGTTTGAAAGTAGTATATGCGACCTGTTGATTATTTAGAAAATTAATATCTCAAATAATCCTTCCCAAAATCTTCAAACACAAACCACTAACTATCTGCTACTATAAAAGAAACAACTATCATTTGGAGGAAGTATGCGTAACAGAAAAATGTGGACAATTATCGTCAGTGGGTTATTTTTAAGTAGTATCATCGCGGGAATTTCAGGAGCGTTTTTAATCATTGAAGGAGAGCTAACGACTCTGCTCTGGGAGGTGTTGCCAGCGCAAATGAAATGGCCAATCCTCTATTATTTTGTCTTGTGTGTGCTAGGAGCGTTGGTATTGAGTTATCTGAAGAAACGCTTCGGGCAAGTACCACAAACGGCGCATGAGGCTCTGAAAGAATTGAAGGCGAAACAATCGGTCGATTATTCAGGTGTGTTTAGAAATTTATTGGCCGCCTTGGTAATTTTAATTTTCGGGGCTGGTGTCGGTCCTGAAGCCGCATTGTTGGGAGCAATTATTTCGTTGTCAGTCTGGCAATCTGATAAGTTACGGTACCTTTATTTTCATTATGACGAGCAAGAACAGCAAGCATTTTGGACAAAAATCCAGCGCTTGCTACATCCGCAACAGTTTGTTCAGCGCTACGATACGAGGCTCGCTCCTGCGGATAAAAAGAAACTGAAACAAGTGATGAACGGGTTATTTATTGTGAACGGGTTGGTGGTGTTTACCTTTTTAATGAAATTGGTGGGACACCCATCGTTTATTACGAAGTTAGGAACTGGAAAAATTGAAATGGCTTCGTTATGGCTGATTTTACCCGCTTTATTAACTGCTTTTGTGATTGGTAACGCCTATCAATGGTTGAAAGCTGCTCTGGCTAAACTATGCCAACCTTTTGAAGAAAAGCAAAGCATACTGGTAAGCTTTGGTGCAGCTTGTATTTTCCTCTTTGTTATTTTAATGCCAAGATTACTATTTTCAGGACAATCTTTTATGCATTTAGTTCCTAGTTTTGGTAGTCAACAAGCCTGGTATATCTTGGTGATCGCTGCGATAATGAAACTAGTATTTTTACAAGTTTGTTTACAGACAGGTTGGATAGGTGGCGATATTTTTCCCGTCGTTTTTTCAGCTATTTTAATCGGGTTTGCGGTCGCGCAATTTTTCCCAACAATTGACTCACTTTTTGTTGTCGCAATTTTTGCTACGAGTTTAACAACCCAGATCTTAGGGACGATTCTTGTACCGGGTATTTTTGTGGGTCTCTTTTTCCCAAGCACGCTTTGGCCAGTTGTAGTCCTTGTGTTATTTTTACAATGGCTATTGAAAAATAAAATTATTAAGAGTAACTAGAAGATACTAAAAAGAGGGAATAAAATGAACCTAACCCATCAAGACTTCAATCTATTCAACCGAGAAATCTTCACATTTAAACAACTCAAAGAGCAACAAACATCAGCAGAAATCGATGACTTAAAGCAAACCTACAAGCAACATTGGGAAAAGTGGAAAGCCTTAAACCTCGCAATCACCCAAGATTTACCAGCTGAACTCGGCATCACTAAGCCGAAAATCGAAAGCTGGACCAACGGCTGGAATTTACGCAGTCATTTCTGGGCTGCATATCGCAGTGAGCAACGCCAAGCGGAAAATGCTTGTCTGGCGTTGTTATTAAATAAAAAGCAATTTCAAGTATATTTGATGTTTCAACATTACAAAAGTGAGGAGCGGGCAGGCTCAGTCGTCGCTTACAATCAATTGCTTAATCGTTTAGAAGCTTGGAGTCAAACCATCGACTGCGAAGGCTATTATATTTGGCCGCAGGAGGAGCATGAACTAGTGGACCATTTGCCTTTAAAAGATTATTTAGCAGATGAAAAACAACGGAAAATTCTAGAAGAGCGGATAGACAATCGTTCATTTCAGATCGGTAAGTTGTGGTTTGCGACGGAAAAGCTTGAAACGATTGAAGAAAAAAGTTGTCAGGCGCTTCAAGAATTAGCGCCGTTGTATAACGCATTATCTGAAAAATGAACGAAACAACGTCTCTGACCAAGTACCTAGTCAGAGACGTTGTTTGTGTTTTTATTGATTTAAATCTGTCAGTAGTAGCTCGTTAGAAACAGCAAAAGTAGTAACTTCTGTTAAAGCTGGATCCAAAGTGTATTTTGTAAATGAGGTAGTACTTTCTGGTTGGACATACATGGTTAAATTAGTTACATCATATCCTGACCAATAATGTGTGAAATCAGACAGAGAATTACTTTGACCTAAATGGCCAATTCCCCGAGGAATCATCACTGTTTGGAAGGCGCGATAGAGTTGCATAATCCCTTCAGAGCTATCAAATTCTTGGAGATTGTCAGAATAGTATAACGCACGAATGAAGCGTGACGGCGAAGTGAAGTCTCCTGGGATTCCTAATAGTCCGTAAGAAGTCCCACCTTCAATTGGGTCAAGTGTTGCGCCTGATTTTAAAGTGTAAGGTTCCTTAATAGCATAGTTGCGCATCCCGATATAGTTTCGTGCATTGGTTAAATGATAATTGTATTCTGGGCTGTTTGTGACTACGCCAATCGAATCATAAATGACGAACGCTCCGTTATCTGTTGGTTGCAAAACGATACTATTATTATTTTTATCATTAATGGTCCAGTGTAAGGTAAAATGAACTTCCCCCAATGAATCAAGTTGGAATTTTTGATCTAACAGGCCGATTTTTTCAAAAGCTACTTTTACTTCGTCAACGCTTTCAAAATTACTCAAAATATAAGCGAGAACTTCTTCTGCAATATGAGGTGTTAAACCACGATCTGCTAAACTTTCAGCAGGTGCTGTTGAAGATTCCATTAAATATTGAATATCACCAGATAAGCCGGCTTCATTGATACCATCTGTGATAGCAAGGCTGACGGTTTTACCATCGTTCGCTGGTTGATCTGTGCCTGACATTGCTAGTCCCATAAAGGAATATTTTGCCGTCCAAGGATTTAGTTGGCTATTTAGAACTGTACCTTTTGGAAATTGAGCAATTAGAGTAGGGATTTTTGGTGCAATTGGATCTTCGTTGCCAAAAAAGTCAAACGTAAAATCCATCGTACGTCCATAAAAAATATCATTTGTTTTGGAAATAATCTTGATGCCTGTACACATAATAGTTTCCCCCAATTAATGTAAGTTTGTGAAGCCTGTTTACTAGTTAAGCATATCATACTCTAGGAAACAGCGGTGGCTAAATTCTTAAAATATTAGACAATTTTGTCTAAATGAGGTGAAAAAAATTTTTTAGCGATTTCCTTCACAAAACACCTTATTATCTTTCCGAAAATATGATATCTTTAGAATGGAAATTTCATGAAAAGAGGATGCGAATGTTTAAAAAGTACACACAAATGATAAGGGATGAATTTAAAGGGTATAATCAAAAAAAATTGAAAAAAGATTTCTTGGCAGGTTTGACTGTCGCAGCCGTCGCGTTGCCATTAGCGTTAGCGTTTGGGGTCTCTAGCGGTGCTACTGCAGCAGCTGGCATGATCACGGCGATTATCGCTGGAATTGTGATTGGGAGCCTTTCGGGTGGGTTTTATCAAATTTCAGGACCAACAGGTGCGATGGCAGCTATTTTAATGTCAATTGCGGCAGTGCATGGCATGCAAGGGATTTTGTTGGCCACCTTTTTGGCGGGAATTTTCTTGCTTTTGGCAGGGATTTTGCGTTTAGGGAGCTTGACTTCTTTTATTCCGTCACCGGTCATTACCGGGTTTACTTCAGGAATTGCTATTATTATTGCGTTGGGGCAGCTTGATAATTTCTTTGGGGTTCGTTCAGAAGGCCACAATTTAATTGAGAAAATCAGCAGTTATCGTTCATTGGGCTTTGATTTAAGTATACCAACGACGGTTATGTCGATTTTAGTAGTGCTTGGATTAGTGTTCTTTCCGAAAAAGTGGAATGCGATGATACCAGCTTCATTGGTGATGATTATTTTAGCTACGTTAGCAACAGTGGTTTTTCAACTGCCAGTGGCCACTGTAGGGAAAATTCCGACAAGTATTTTTAGTGATACACGTTTAGAACTTGGTTCGCTTCAATTAAGTGCGTTTCAGGATATTTTGGTGCCTTCAATTAGCATTGCTATGTTAGGTATGATTGAAAGTTTGCTTTGTGGCGCTTCGGCTGGTCGCATGACAGGGAAACCATTAGACAGTAATCAGGAACTAGTGGCACAAGGAATTGGTAACTTAATTTTGCCATTTTTCGGTGGCGTACCTGCGACAGCAGCGATTGCCCGCACGAGCGTAGTGATTAAATCTGGTGCGCAAACACGTTTAGCGGGTATTTTTCATGCAGTCTTTTTAATGTTATCGATGTTGCTTTTATCGCCAGTCATGTCTAAAATTCCCATGCCTGCGTTAGCTGGTGTTTTAGTGGTGACAGCGTGGCGAATGAATGAATGGTCGGTGATTAAAGAATTCTTCCAGAAACGTTTCCACACAGCCTTATGTTTATTCTTCTTAACGATGGTAGCGACCGTTATTTTTGACTTGAGTTTAGCGATTGTTTTAGGGGTCTTAGCGGGTTGCCTGTTTTTCATTGCGAAAAGTGCCGTGATTACGATTAATGTCGAGGAAGTTGATTGGTCAAGAATGGGGCTAGTACCGACCGATTGTACGGAAAATTGGGTGGTAGTTTATTTGAGTGGACCGTTATTTTTCATGTCTTCTGAACGATTGAAACAAACGTTACTGCAATTGGAAACAAAAAGTGGTGTAGTATTTTCAATGCGAGGAGTTCCTAGCATTGATAGCACGGCGTTAGATATTTTAGAAGAATTTTGTCTCGCAGCAGAAGGTCGCGGACAACAAGTTCAATTTGCCGCTCTGCAACCAGAAGTTGAGAAAATGATTCGAACCATTCAAGGAAATCAAGAGAAAGAATACCATTTCTCAGTCGCAGAATTTTTACAAACGGTGCATGTTGCAGAACAATAAGTCATTTTCAAATGAAATGTTCTATTTTCTATCGCGGGCTTAATGGGTGAAGAAATAAGAAAAATAAGTGGGGACTAAAACGAGTTTCTAGAGGAGTTCCTAAAAAATAATAAAGAGAAAACTTCATACTTAGAAGTTTTCTCTTTATTATTTTTTTTAGGTTATTTATTGAAGTACTTCTAGCATAACGTCTTTTTGATCATCCGTAACATTGCCTGCGTAGTTAGGAGTGATTAAAGATATCGAACCATTTTTATTGTTGAATAAGTATAAAGTGCCCGATCTATTTTGTTCATCGTTTGAAGAAATATTAGTTCCTAAAATTAATTCTGTATTTACTTTAACGGTTCGAATACTGTTATCGGCCGCTGAAAATATTCTAATCTCTTTTGTAGGAATTGTATTTATAGATAGCTCATATTTATTAATGGCTTCTTTCACTTGACCATTTTCAGCCCCAAACAATTTAGTTCGGAAGGTAGCAGTTGGTGTTGAATTTAAGTTCTCTAACGTAATTGAAGTTGGCACATTCATTCCTTTAAAATTAAATACGAGTGGATTGTTTAAACTACTAAGATCGACAGCATAAGGTGTTGCTTCTAAAGAATTTGTTTCTTCGACATTTGTAGATACTTCATTTTTAGACTTTGCCGAAGCCTGAGTGGTACTGGCACTTTCTGAAGTTTCTTTTAGTTTATTATTAGAGCTTGTTTCTATGCTAGAACTGTAATGATTAGTACTGCTTTTCATTGATGTTGTATGATTGGTAGAATTTTCTTGTTTTTTAGGGTCATTCGCTTTTTGAGAACTACAACCTGTTAAAAAAATAACTAAAATAACACAAACTAATTTTTTCATACTATTCCTCCTATAGACGCTATAACTAATTTTATCTTACTTGTTAATATAACAAAAGGAATAATTATTTTATTTTCACGAATGCTTAAATTGTTAAATCTGTAGTTTTTATACTTATTTTTGTTGCATTTGCAACAAAAATAAGTTAAAGTAATGACAATCATAAAATATTAGCGAAAGGAAGTGTCCTAGTGACAGATATTTTAAGAGAAATTGGCATGATTGCGCGGGCCTTAGATTCAATCAGTAATATCGAATTTAAGGAATTATCTTTAACACGAGGACAATATCTTTATTTGGTCAGGATCTGTGAAAATCCTGGGATTATCCAAGAAAAGATCGCCGAACTGATTAAAGTTGATCGAACCACAGCGGCGCGGGCGATTAAGCGTTTGGAAGAACAAGGCTTTATTTATCGTCAAGAAGATGCAAGCAACAAAAAAATTAAGCGGATTTATGCCACAGAAAAAGGGGAAAACGTTTATCCAATCATTGTGCGCGAAAATCAACACTCGAATCAAGTTGCTTTGCAAGGCTTGTCAGAAGTGGAAATTTCACAATTGGCAGAGTACTTAGTCCGGATGCGTAAAAATGTCAGCGAAGATTGGGAATTTGTCAAAAAAGGGAATACTCGAAATTATTAAGGAAAGGACGACTGATTGATGGGAGAAATAAAACAGTTAACAATAGAAGATGCACCAGCGTTACAAGAAATCAGCATTGAAACTTATACAGATACTTTCGGACCATATAATACCCCAGAAAATATGCAAGCCTATTTAGTAGAAGCCTACAATTTAGAAAAATTACAAAAGGAATTGGCTAATCCCTACTCTGACTTTTATTTTATCTTTGTCGATAATCAATTAGCTGGCTACATGAAATTAAATCGTGAGAAGGCACAAACGGAACCGATGGGGCCAGAAAAGCTCGAGGTTGAGCGATTGTATATTTTGCCTGCGTTTAAAGGAAAGAAGCTGGGAACACAATTGTTAGAACTGGCGGAAGAAAAAGCTCGTGAATTTGGTAAAAACGCACTGTGGCTAGGTGTCTGGGAACACAATGATGCGGCGCGGGCATTTTATAAAACGATTGGCTACCGCTATTATAGTCAACATTCATTTTTTATGGGAGACGATGAACAGACGGATTTTATTTTGTTAAAGGAATTATAGCAAGAAAATTTAGAAACAAAGATTTCTGATAAAATCAGAAATCTTTGTTTATTTTTTTGATTAAAATTAAGCATTTTTTTATTTTCAAAATGTTATTTTTTAAAACGTAAAAATTGAAAAAGAAGATTTTAAATCTGTGAAAAGTTGTCGATCTTGTGAGAAAACTCTTTTGTCAGTGTCTTTTTTCAGGATGGGTCTCTTCCTGAAAATCCACTTCAGTTTATCTGTTTTGTGTGTTTTTGATTAAAAAATGTTGTGTTGGATTTCATTTAACTGTATAATTTATTTATGTCATTTTTAATAATAAGCGTATTTTAGCATTGAAAAAGAGAAGTTGTACATAATATGTGAATAAAAAGATTTGTTTCTTATTTTCTAGAGTGAGAGGGCGATATAAAAAAGGTTGCTATTTTTTCGTTCAAAGTGAACAAAGAATCGTTTGTTATTTAGTTGGGGTAACTAATGATTCTTGTTATAAAAAGCGCTTACAATTCGTGTGATGAGAGTAGTACGCATGTTTGTGCAAAAGTGACAAAAAAGAGAAGGCAGGGTGTTTTAATAGAAAAAAATTTTTAATAAAAAGGAGAGTTTGTCGTGGAGAAAAATGTGTCTCAAGTAACAGCTCAAGAAGAAACAGCGCTGAAAGCACGTGGCTACAATGAGGATTTGTTGCCAAGTAGCCCGAAACAACGGACGATGGGCGCGCGCAATTTTTTTACATTATGGATGGGTTCGATTCATAATATCCCGAATTATGCAGCAGTGGGCGGCTTTATTTTCTTAGGTTTATCGCCGCTGCAAGTTATGTTGGCAGTTGTGTTAAGCTCATTCATTGTAGCAGCCTTCATGAATTTGAATGGCGTGGCTGGCTCTAAATATGGGATTCCTTTTGCGATGCACTTACAGTCTACTTACGGAAGTCTCGGAGCAAAACTGCCAGGGTTCTTAAGAGGTTGTGTGGCCGCGATTGCTTGGTTTGGTCTGCAAACATTTACAGGATCGCTCGCTTTATTAATTATTCTCGGGAAATTTTGGCCGAACTTTTTACAAATTGGTGGGTCATTCCAGTTTTTTGGTCTCAGGCTACCTGAATTAATGGCGTTTACTCTTTTCTGGCTCTTAAATGTGGCAATAGGTTTCGGTGGTAGCAAAATTTTGAACCGGTTTACCGCCATTTTAAGTCCGTTGATTTATGTCGTTATTATTGGATTAACGATTTGGGCCATTCGAGCTGGGGGCGGTTTAACACCAATTTTGTCCTATCAAGTTTCTGGTGCGATTCGTTCAGTCAATCCACTGGTGGCGTATCTGATTATTTTTAACTCGGTTGTGGCCGTTTGGTCAGCGCCTGGTGCGAGTGTGGCGGATTTTACTAAGAATGCGCGCTCGACACGTGCTCAGGTTGTGGGGCAAACAGCAGGTTTAGTTGTTGGTTATGGGATTTTCGCTTTTTCCAGTGTGGTTATTCTGTTAGGTGGTTCGTTGTATTTTGGGATTCAAGAATGGAATATTTTAAACATTATTGATCGTTTAGATAATGTGGCGGTGGTGGTCTTAGCCATGTCGGTTTTCTTATTAACGACTATTTCAACGAATGCAACGGGGAACATCATTCCGGCAGGTTATCAATTGGCGGCGCTATTTCCTAAAAAAATGACGTATAAAAAAGGCGTCATGATTGCCAGTGTTATCAGCTTTCTCATTATGCCTTGGAAACTGATGGAAAACGCCGATAGTATTTTTATTTTTCTGAACGCAATTGGGGCTGTTTTAGGACCAGTCGCTGGCGTGATGATTGCGAATTATTATTTTGTTCAAAAGCAACAAATTGACTTAAATGCTTTATACGTAGATAAACACAAAAAAGAGGAAGCCAATCCTTTTTACGGATTAAACAAGCCGGCGTATGTTGCTACTATTCTGGCGTTGGTTCTTTCCTTAAGTGGTCAATTTATTCCACAGGTTAAAATCATTGCTGATATTTCGTGGTTTGTGGGCTTTGCCACAGGTTTTGTGCTGTACTTAGTGTTAAAAAAATGGACTTGGGATTCAAAAAAAGTGAAAGAAACAGCTTATCAGGAGGGAAAATAAATGCAAGCAGAGTTAGTGATTAAAAACGGGTTAGTTATTTTAGAAACTGGAGAAGTCATTACGGATGTCGCCGTTCAAGGAGGAAAAATCGTAGCGATCGGGCAAGACTTGTCAGGAGAACGTGTGATTGATGCGACGGGTTTAGTCGTTAGTCCTGGGATGGTGGATGCTCATGTTCATATTACCGATCCTGGTGGTGGTTACCGCGATGAATGGGAAGGGTATGTCACAGGAACGGCCGCTTGTGCCAAAGGGGGCGTGACGACCTTTATGGAAATGCCTTTAAATCAGATTCCAGCAACTGTGGATAAGACCTCTCTTGAGATCAAATACAAGGCAGGAGAAAATAAACTAAAAGTAGATGTAGGGTCATTTGGCGGCGTGGTCCCGACCAACTTGGCTGGTGGGATTCAGGAACTTGATGAAGGAGGCGTTTCCGGCTATAAATGCTTTTTAGGAACGTGCGGCGATCGTTCAATTGAAGGAGATTTTCAAAATGTCGACGATTATTCGCTATATGAAGGAATGAAACAAGTCGCCAAAACTGGCAAAGTGCTAGCAATCCATGCAGAAAATGCGCCAATTACGGATAAATTAGGCGCGTTAGCTTATCAAAATGGCGAAACGACTTTAGCAGCATATGTAGCTACACGTCCTGTGTTTACCGAAGTTGAAGCGATTCAAAAAGCCATTTTATTTGCCAAAGAAACAGGTTGTCGGATTCATATTTGTCATGTGGCTTGTCAAGAAGGCGTGGAAGAAGTTTTAAAAGCCCAAGCAGAAGGGGTAGATGTGACTTGTGAAACATGTACGCATTATTTATATTTTACCACGGATGAACTTGATGCCATTGGTCCAGTTGTCAAATGTTCACCGCCGATTCGTGACGCGGACCAACAAGCCGCCTTATGGAACCACGTGCAAACAGGCGGCATCGCGTTTGTAACCTCTGACCATTCTCCTTGTACGCCAGACTTAAAAGATACAACCAATGCTTTTGAAGCTTGGGGCGGCATTTCTGGTGTTCAAAATAACGTCGACGTGTTATTCGATGAAGCCGTCCAAAAACGTGGTTTATCCTTGAAACAATTCGCGGATATGATTGCAGCAAACCCAGCTGACCGTTATCACTTAGCACAAAAGGGCCGCATCAGTATTGGTAAGGATGCCGATTTTGTACTAATTAAACCTAATGCACCGTATATCTTAAAAGCAGAAGATTTAGAATATCGAAATAAAATTAGTCCTTACATTGGTCGTGAAATTGGGTCCCAAGTGATTCAAACAATTTTAAGAGGCGAAACAATTTACGCACAAGAAACTGGGGTAACCGAGGCGTTTAACGGCGTATTTATCAAAAATTAAACACCTATTTTAGAAATGAAAAGGGACAGAAGCGTGATTGAATTAGCGCCTCTGTCCACGAGTTAGAGGATGTTCATTGGTTGTTTTGCACAAAAAAAGGCTTAATTTTGTTTGATAAGTACAATGAAGATAACTAGGGAAACGTTTACAATCAGAGTGTAATCAGTCAGGAGGTTTTGTGATGGACTTGGAAAAAGTTTTAAAACAAAGAATCGAAGAGTTGTCAGCAATTGGGAGTGATCCTGCTGGAGGGATGACACGCTTACTTTATACAGATTCGTGGTTGGCAGCACAAAAGTATGTGCAAAGCCAAACTGAGGCGTTTGGACTGGAAACGCAATTTGACGAAGTCGGGAATCTGTTTTGTCGAGTGGCAGGAACGGAATTTCCTCAGGAAACGATTTTAACTGGGTCACATATCGACACAGTAGTTAATGGTGGGACCTTAGATGGTCAATATGGTGTTATTGCTTCCATGACGGCTGTTCAATATTTATTAGACAAATATGGGAAACCACGGCGTTCTCTAGAAGTGCTTTCCATGGCTGAAGAAGAAGGGAGTCGTTTTCCAACGGTTTTCTGGGGAAGCAAAAATGTTGTTGGTGAAGCCAAACGTGAAGAAGTAGTCGATATCTCTGACAACGAAGGTAAAAAGTTTGTTGATGAGATGCATCGCCAAGGCTTTGATTTTCGGCAGGAGCAAACTAGACGTGAGGACATTGAAGCGTTTGTCGAAATTCATATTGAACAAGGCAATATTTTAGAGAACGAAAAGCTCCAAGTCGGTGTTGTTCATAGTATTGTAGGGCAACGTCGCTACACGGTTAACTTAAAAGGGCAAGCCAATCATGCAGGCACTACGCCAATGAGTTACCGTCATGATGCGGTGTACGGTTTTGCTAAAATTTGTGCAGAAGCCATTGATCGTGCGAATGAAATTGGTGATCCGTTAGTTTTAACATTCGGCAAAGTCATTCCGAAACCCAATACAGTCAACGTGGTGCCTGGAGAAGTGGAATTTACAATTGACTGCCGTCATACCGACGCTGCTTTTTTACGACATTTTACCGGTGAATTAGAAGAACGGATGAAAACAATTGCTCAAGAATTAGGCTTGACGATTGCAATTGACCGTTGGATGGATGAAGCCCCTGTACCGATGAATCAAGCAATTGTAGAAGTTATTGAACAAAAAGCCAAAGAAGGCAAGTATCAGTATCGTATGATGCATAGTGGCGCTGGGCATGATTCGCAAATTATTGCGCCCCATTACCCGACAGCGATGATATTTGTGCCAAGTATTGGTGGGATTAGTCATAATCCAGCTGAAGCAACGGCATTTCCAGATTTGGTTGAAGGCGTCAAGCTTTTAGCAGATACCTTATATGAATTAGCGTATAAATAAGATAGAAAAGGAAGAATTGTGATGGGTTATAAAAATAATCGAGTTGGTTACCAAAAAGAATTGTTAACATCAAGAGCTGTGATAAAAAAAGACAATTACGCCATTATTCCCCATGATGGTTTGGTGCAAAATGCAGTACCTGGTTTTGAAAATGTCGATATTTCCATTTTGGGATCGCCTAAATTAGGTGCGACATTTGTGGATTACATTGCTACGTTTCACAAAAATGGTCAACAAACAACTGGTTTTGGTGGCGATGGGATCCAAACGTTGGTTTATGTCATTGACGGTCGTTTGCGCGTTTCAGATGGTCAAGAAACTCATGAGCTTGAAGCCGGGGGCTATGCCTACTTTACGCCTGAAATGAAAATGTATTTAGCGAATGCACAGGAAGCGGACACAGAAGTTTTCTTATATAAAAAACGCTATCAGCCGTTGGCGGGCCATCAACCTTATAAAGTGGTTGGGTCAATTCATGACCAACAACCCGAAGAATATGAAGGAATGACAGACGTTTTACTTTGGAGTTTATTACCGAAAGAGTTTGACTTTGATATGAATATGCATATCTTATCTTTTGAACCAGGCGCTAGTCATGCCTACATTGAAACGCATGTCCAAGAGCATGGTGCGTATTTAATTAGTGGCCAAGGGATGTACAATTTGGACAATGAATGGTATCCAGTGGAAAAAGGGGACTATATTTTCATGAGTGCCTATGTGCCACAAGCAGCCTATGCGGTTGGCCGTGAAGAACCGCTAATGTACGTTTATTCCAAAGATGCCAATCGTGAACCAGAATTATAACGAAAAGCCGAATGTAAAGTAATGACCTCGGAACAATAGGATTTGAACACGCAGTGGTGAACGGTAGAGTCCTTCTTCTTGGTAGACGTTACTTTTATTCGGCTATTTTCCTGTTAATTATTTTTCTGAAAGTTCCAGCGCTACCCGTAAGAGTAAACTCGTCTCAGGCTCTTGAATAGAGGTACCTAATAATTTTTCACATTGATTCATGCGATATTTAATGGTGTTTCTGTGAAGGTAAAGAGCGTTGGCCGTTTTAGTAATTTCGCAATTGAAATCTAAAAAAACTTTCAAGGTTTTTCGTAATTCTTGTAACGTCGGTTCCGTCGGATAGGCCAACTCTTTCAATTGTTGCTGGCAAAAGTATTCAACATCTTCAGTGCCAATCTTTTCAAAAAGTCCAGCTAGGCCTTTGGGATGGAACAATTGCACAGTCACTGGTTTTTGAGCGTGTAAAGAAGCCTCTAATGTCGAGGAAGCTTCAATATAAGAATTAGGCAAATCTTCTAGGTTTTCATAAGCATTACCTAAAGCAAAGCGAATGGTAATAGGCAAAGCCTGTTGCAAACGTTCAGCGAGGTTTTGCAAAATCATCAAATGGTCATTTTTCTTAGATTGAAAAATCAAGATACTTTTATTTTGATTTTTTAATTTAAACAAGGCGACATCTGGCAGGATTTCCGGCAATTGTTCTTTGAGCCATTGGAAAATTAGTTGCCCTTCCGCTTGCTGATAACGAATATGGGTTTCATTTTCTGGTTTAGTCACGCCGTAGACAATCGCTACTTGATAATAATCGCTGTTGATTAAACGATAATTTTTCCAAAGTTCCAACCAATTTTGATGTTTACTCAGCGCTTCTTGATGTGTATCAAGCAAGCGGTCCAAAAAGTCTGTTTTGAGATGCTCAAAAGATTCAGCAATTTTCTGGTTTTTAAATAACATAAAGGTCAAAACTAAAATGGCCTGATCAATGGCAAATTCAGAAATAGGATAAGGAATCTGTTCAGGAGATAAGACCAATAAATAATAGGGAAAATAATCGTTCACACGAATTGGAAAGCCAGCTACTTGAATGTTTTCTTGTCGCTCATCCTGTAAACGAAAGATTTTCTTTTCTTGTGCCAATTGTTGAAAGTGGTCTTTTGATAATTGTTCGATGAAAAACTCCGCCGATTTTTGATTGCCATAAAAATAATTCGAGTGAGCAATCACCTGTTGCCAAGGACTTAATAAAATAATTGGCGCATTTAAAATTTTCGCAAATTCAGCGATGAAACGCGTAGCATCAACATCTTGCATTAATAATGTTGAAAAACGCTTTTGGATGTCAAATGCCACAGACATCTGTTCGGTTTTGCTATCACGAAGATAGCCTACAATTTCATGCAACAACCCGCCTAGTGGCTGTGTGCTAGGAATTTTAATCAGGGGCAAATCAACGGCACTGGCATAGGCAACAATTTCTGGTGAAATTTCGTCAAGGAACCGCCCAACTTTGATTCCTAAAGCCGTACACTCTGCTTGTTTCAGCGAGTCAATAAAAGGTTTCAATTTTTCTTGATCATCTTTATAAATCATTGCCGTTGTTAAAATCATGACATTTTTGGGGATAAAATCAGCCACATCAGGTGTTTCCGTGATTTCTACACTTTCCAAGGGCTGCGTTAAGTTTGAGTGAGACGATAATAATTGTAAGTCAGAAAATCTTGGTAAAGCCAAGACCTCAGCTAATATTTTCATCACAACAACCTCCTTTTTTTATAGTATAGCGAAGAATAAAAAGGAGTACAAAAGATAGTTATTGAATATGTCTAAAAAACAAAGTCAAAATAGTGCAAATTGAACAATGAATTTCTGAGTTTTTCCAAAGATAATAAAAGAGAAGAATTAAAAATGAAGTGAGGGATTACTATGTATCAACAACCAAATTTTGTACGGCGAACAATCATGACGCCGGGACCAGTCGAAGCCCATCCATCGGTACTTCGTCAAATGGGTCAACCAATTTTAGGGCAATTTGATCCAGAATTTCTACAGATTATGGACGAAGTTCGGGAAATGATTAAAGTACCTTTTGCCACAAAGAATCAACAAGCCTTTGCCATTGATGGCACGTCACGTTCAGGGTTGGAAGCGGGGTTATTTGCGTTGATTGAGCCAGGCGACAAAGTGCTTGTGCCTGCGTATGGCCGGTTTGCTTATTTATTAGGTGAAATTTGCGAACGCGCCCGGGCCGAAGTCATTTATTTAGAAAAGGACTGGCTCGCACCTTTTGAACAAACAACGGTGATTGAAGCGATTAAAGAACATCAACCAAAAATTGTTGCGATGGTCCACGGCGAAACGGCGAATGCACAAATGCAACCTCTGGATCAAATTGGCGCCTTTTGTCGGGAAAATGAAATTTTCTTCGTAGTAGATATGGTGGCGACTTACGGCGGTGTCGAAACAAAGGTCGATGATTGGAAGATTGATATTGCGGTAGCAGGCACTCAAAAATGTGTCAGCGTACCTTCAGGACTTTCTTTAATTACCTACAACCAACGTGTAGCCGATTATCTGGCGGGCCGTTACCAAAAAGAGTTAGGGCTTGGCGCGGATGCGCGGAATGAACGGTTCATTCAAAGTAACTACTTGGATTTATCGCAATTAGAAAAATATTGGGGACCAGAGCGCTTAAATCACCATACAGAAGCGACTACAATGATTTATGGGCTACATGAAGGGCTGCGCTTGTTACTTCAAGAAGGCATGGAAAATGTCTACGCACGTCATCGGAAAAACGATCGTATTTTAGTTGAAAGTCTACAAAAAATGGGCTTAGAAATTTTCGGGAAGTTAGACACAAAAACACCAACAGTCATTCCTGTGGTCATTCCAGAAGGAATTGATGGTGAAAAGGTGCGAAGCTTATTACTGGATCATTTTAAAGTTGAAATTGCCTCTTCCTTCGGTGATTTAAAAGGAAAAATTTGGCGGGTCGGTAATATGGGGTACAGCAGTCGCGAAGACAATGTGTTGCATTTCTTGAGTGCCTTTGAGACTGTATTGAAACACCAAGGTTATCAATTTGAAGGTGGTAGCGGTAGTACTCATGCATTGGCTGAGTATTTAAACTAAAAAAGAAGGTAGGACAAAGGTCACTACGTAAAAAAGCGTAGTGCTTTTGTTCCTTGTGAAACGTTAACCAAAAAAATGATTGGTGGAGGAAAAGAAAATGACAGACAAGACAAAAAGTTCGTTGGCTTATTGGAAAAAAATCGTTATTTTACTATGTATGGGCTGGGTAACAATCTGGATTTATCGTTCCGCGCTTTCTCCCGTTTATCCACAAATTCGCGCGTCTCTAAATGGTAACGCTTCCGATACGGCCCTAGGGTCCATTTCTAGCTTTTATTTTCTCGGTTACGTAGTCATGCAGATTCCTGCAGGCTTCTTGGTAGACAAAATTGGGAAAAAACGTGTATTAATTCCAGGCTTTATCTTGTTTGCGCTGGCAGCATTACTGATTGCCCAAGCCCAAACGATTGGAACAATTTACTTAGGTAGCTTATTGGCAGGCTTAGGATGTGGTTCTTTCTATGGATCGGCTTACTCGTTGACGTCCCAAAACATTCCTCAAGCCAAAAAAAGTTTTGCAACAGCTATTGTCAACAGTGGTTCAGCAGTTGGTTCAGGTTTAGGGATGATTTTATCTAGTTATTTAGTTGCCCAAAAAGGATTACCTTGGCAAGTGATGATGTACATTTCCGCCTTTATGATTATTTGTATGTTAGTGGCTTTTCAAGTGATTATTCGCAATCATAAAGAAGACATGGCCTTGATTCAGCCAACCGTTGTTGATGAAAAAGATAACGGAGCGGTAAAAGAAAAAGTGCCCTTTAAAAAACTGTTTGCGCCACATATGCTATTTGCGTATATTTTATATTTTGGCACTTGTTATGCATATTATATGATTGTGACTTGGTTACCTAATTTTTTAAGTACCGAACGTGGTTTCCAAGGAGCAGCAATAGGGTTGTCCTCTTCACTGGTAGCATTTGCCTCTATTCCAGGAGCGTTATTTTTTAGTCGGTTGGCGGATAAGTACATGCATAAAAAAGTTCAATTCATCGTTGTTTTAGAATTTTTAGCAACAGCCATGCTTTTGTTAACTGTACAAGTAAGTAATGCAACGTTGTTATTAATTGCTTTAATTATGTATGGGTTCTTAGGGAAATTAGCTGTAGAACCGATTATTATTTCTTGGCTAGGTGAAAATGCACCAAAAATTGGAATTGGTACTACTTTGGGTGTGTTTAACTTTTTCGGCATGATGTCATCTGTGATCGCCCCAGCTTTAACTGGGAAAATTTCTGACACAACGGGTTCGAAAGTCATGGGCTTTTATATCGCCGTCGTGATTTTACTAATTGGCACGATTCTTTTTATGCTTGTCAATTTAAAAAAACGCGGGGCAGATTCGTCTAATAAATAAAAAAACAACGCAAACTTATCTTTCGCTGAATAAGTTTGCGTTGTTTTACTTTTTGACAATCATATTAATCGCTTGTGCTAATCGCTCTTCTTGTTCTTTAGGATCTTTTTCAGGATTTTCAAAGCAATGCTTTAAATTCTCCGCAACTATCATCCCCATTACGCGATCAATACTAGAACGGACCGCACTCAACTGAGTGATAACATCGATACATTCTTTTTCTTCATCAATCATTTTTTGAATCCCGCGAATTTGACCTTCTGTACGGCGTAAACGATTCAGCACTTTCTTTTTTTCTTCAGTCATTTTGCCCCTCCTTAAGAGTAGTGATTGGTTTAAAATATACCTACACGAGGTATTTTTGTCAACTATCTTTTCTTTGAATCTAAAAATGGCAGAAATCTCTTCAGTTGACAAGTCTAACTTTTTCATGTTAAATATACCCCGTAAGGTATATAAGAGAAGGAGAAAAAGATGTTATTTCAATTGTTTAAAAAAACGCCAAGTATTTCAGCAAAGGAATTGCAGTCACGTTTATCTAAAGAGATAACGTTATTAGATGTCCGAACACCTAGCGAATACCGCGCAGGGCATATTCCACAAGCGATTAATGTCCCACTCAACAAAATTCCCGCCTACAACAAATCCGCTAACGAAGTCTATGTGATTTGCCAGTCCGGCATGCGCAGCAAAAATGCGGCCAAAATTTTAGCGAGAAAAAACTATCACGTGATTAACGTTCGTGGCGGGATGTCCCAATGGTCTGGTCAAATTAAAGGAGGAAAATAAATGAAAATTGTAATTATCGGAGGCGTTGCTGGTGGTATGTCAGCAGCGACACGTTTACGTCGTTTAATGGAAGATGCTGAAATTGTTGTCATGGAAAAAGGCCCTTTTGTTTCATTTGCAAACTGTGGTTTGCCTTACTACGTTTCTGGCGAAATCGCAGAAAGAGAGCAACTGCTTGTTCAAACACCCGAAGCGTTAAAGGCACGGTTTAATTTAGATGTTCGTCCTCACCATGAAGTCGTGGCGATTGATCCAATAGAAAAAATGATCACAGTGAAACATGAAACAGAAATTTTAACAGAACACTATGACAAATTAATTTTATCACCAGGGGCGAAACCTTTTGTGCCACCAATTACAGGATTGGCAGAAGCCAAAAATGTCTTTTCATTAAGAAATGTTCCTGATTTAGATCAAATTATGACAGCCTTGACACCAGAAACAAAACGAGCCGTCGTGATTGGCGCAGGCTTCATTGGCTTGGAAATGGCAGAAAACTTACAAAAACGCGGATTAGAAGTCACTCTCGTGGAAAAGGCACCCCATGTTTTACCGCCATTAGACGAAGAAATGGCCGCTTTTGTCAAAGCTGAATTAAGCAAAAACAATGTTCAAGTAATTACGGGACAATCTGCGGTTGCTTTTGAAGAAGAAGGGCAAGTGATTCGCTTAGAAGACGGTCAAACATTAGCTTCTGATTTAACCATTTTGTCGGTGGGTGTCCAACCAGAAAATACCTTAGCAGTTGAAGCAGGTGTAGCAACTGGTTTACGTGGCGGTATCGTTGTTGATGAACACTATCAAACGAATCAACCCGATATTTATGCGGTTGGGGATGCTATTGTAGTGAAACAACAAATTACTCAAGAAGATGCGCTGATTTCTTTAGCTTCTCCCGCCAATCGCCAAGGACGTCAAGTAGCGGATGTGATTGCTGGGTTAGAGAGAAAAAATCAAGGGAGCATTGGGACTGCCATTGTGCGAGTCTTTGATTTAACCGCTGCTTCAACTGGTTTAAGCGAACGAGCTGCTAAAGCTGCTGGACTAACAACAGCTGTTGTGCATATCAGTGGAAAAGACCATGCGGGGTATTATCCTGGCGCAACAGATCTTCAGTTAAAATTAGTTTTCCATCCTACGACAGGGGAAATTTATGGCGCACAAGGAATTGGGGCCAAGGGTGTAGATAAGCGGATTGATATTCTTGCGACCGCTATTAAAGGACAGTTAACTATTTTTGATTTGCCTGAATTAGAGTTTACCTATGCTCCGCCGTTTGGTTCAGCAAAAGATCCTGTGAACATGTTAGGCTATGCAGCGATGAACCTTGCAGAAGGATTGAGTGAAAACGTTCAATGGTATGAGTTATCCAACGAATTAGCTAAGGGGGCTGTTTTATTAGATGTCCGTAATCCCGCCGAACGAGCCAATGGTCACTTTAAAAATGCTGTTTCTATTCCTTTAAATGAGTTAAGAGAACGTTTGAAGGAATTAGACAAGTCAACGGAGTACATTGTTAGTTGTCACAGCGGTTTGCGTAGTTATATCGCAGAACGGATGCTAAAACAAGCGGGCATCTCAGCCAAAAATTTAGATGGTGCTTTTGCGCTATATCGAATGGTAAAACCGGAGGAACTAGAAAATGTATAACACGATTGGCATGCCTGAATTTTATCAGGAAGCAAAACGAAAAAAATTACCGATTATTGATGTACGAGAAGAAATGGAATACCAACTGGGGCATGTCCCTCAGGCCATCAACTTACCTTTAAGTACTTTAACCGAAAATTATCAGCAATTAGATAAAAACCAACCCTATTATCTGATTTGTCAAATGGGATCGCGCTCCGCACAAGCGTGTGCGTTTCTCAGTCAACAAGGGTATCAAGTAACCAATGTTCTAGGTGGTACATCTGGCTGGTTGGGTCAATTAGAACAATAAAATAACAAAAAACGTTTATCCTTTTACACAGGATAAACGTTTTTTTGTTAGATAAAGATGTGTCAAAACTGTAAGAGGAATGATAGGAAGATGAAGGGACCGGTTTTTTTATTCATTATATACTAAATAAAATGACAAACTCGTCAACAGAAATCAAGGAGGAACAAATAAATGAAAAAGTCAGGCCAGAAGAAGCGAAATAAAAAAGTGTGGTTCGGTATTGGTGCCGCAGTGGTCGTCGTCGGATTTATCGGAGCAAAAACAGTTTTTTCTTCAAAAGAAGTTGAACCTGAATACACAACGTATACCATTACAGAAATGGCCTCATTAAAATTAGATGGTCAAGTGAGTTTTCTAGATACTCGGGATATTTTCTTTGATCCTTCTTTAGGAAAAATTGCCGAAATAAATGTTGAAAATGGTAAAGAAGTCAAGAAAGATAGTCCATTGTTAACGTACAATAACTCAGACATCCAAGCCACAGAAACAGAACAAGCGAATGCCGTTAATCGGAACAATCTTCAAGTTCAACAAGCACAAGAGAACGTTAACTTAGCCACTCAAAAATACAATGAAGCGTTAAACAAAGTTGCTGCAGCCAAGCAAAAATTAAACACCGCAAAAGAGGCTGAAGAGAAAGAAACACTAAATGCGGAAATTCAGCAATTGAATGAAGCTGTTAGTGCTGCGAATAGTGAAGTCGCCCAAGCTAACCAAGCCCTTCAATTAGCCAACAGTGATGCTGTCGGAGCAGCAAACACGCTTGAACAAACACGTGGCAAAGTCAACACAGTCGTTACAGCACCAATTGATGGCCAAGTCACTGTTGATGCTAGTGCCATGAGTAGTACCGACAAACCAGTCATTAAAATTGCAACACAAAAGAAAAATATTCAAGGAAAAGTAACCGAGTATGATTACGATAAATTACAGACAGGGGAAGAAGTAACAGTGACGACCGTTGGTTCAGGTAAATCAGCACCAGGAAAAATTGTTTCCATTGCGCAAACCCCAATAGCTAAAAATGAAGGCAATCCAGTAGTGAGTTATCAATTTACAGTAGAAGGTGATTTTCCTTGGGTAGAAGGCTTGTCTACTAGCATCGCTGTACCGCAAAAACAAATGATTATACCGACAGCAGCAATCCAAAAAGAAGGCGAAAAAGAATTTGTCTATGTTTACAAAGCGGGCAAAGCGAAAAAAACACCGATTGAAACAGAAACAAATTTAGGTCGTAAAGTTGTCAAAAGTGGCTTGAACTGGAAAGACCAAGTGATTGCCAATCCCAATAAAGAATTAAAAGATAATCAAGATGTTCAGGTAGCTGCCAATGATTAAGCTAGCCCATATTCATAAATATTATTATTCCGAAGAAGAAACACTGCATGTGTTAGATGATATTAACCTCCAAGTAGACGCTGGAGAATTTTTAGCGATTATGGGTCCTTCTGGTTCTGGGAAATCGACTTTGATTAATTTGCTAGGCTTTATTGATAAAAAATTTGAAGGAACGTATTTGTTTGAAGACCGTGAAATTGGCGACTTTTCTGATAAGGAACTATCCCGAATTAGAAATGAAGCAGTCGGCTTTGTCTTTCAGAATTTTAGTTTAATTGAAACACTAACAGTTGAAGAAAACATTGAATTGCCTCTTTTATATAGTGGGTTAACCCCAAAAGAAGCCAAAGATCGTGTCCACGAAGTTCTGACAAAAGTCGGCTTGCCAGATAAAGGCAAGAAGCATCCAAAACAACTTTCGGGCGGGCAACAACAACGTGTGGCCATTGCGCGTGCGATTGTCAATCGGCCAAGTTTTATTATTGCAGATGAACCAACTGGGGCTTTAGATAGTAAAACATCGGAAGAAATTTTAACGCTCTTTCAGCAATTAAACAATGAAGGTGTCACCATTATTTTAGTGACACATGATGAAGAAACAATTGAATACTGCAATCGTTTGATTAAAGTTCGTGATGGAAAGATTTTAGAGGAGGTGCTGACATGAAACGTTCAATTATTTGGAAAACCGCCTTCCGTTCCATTTTGAAAAATAAGCGACGCAGCTTGTTAACGATGCTAGGGATTGTCATCGGGATCGCTTCGGTGATTACCATCGTGGCTATCGGTAACGGCTTTAAAGAAGACATGGTCGATAAATTATCTGCTGAAAAACAAAAAGAAAATGTGAAAAAGATTTCTTTTTCGGCCTACAACACTTCGGATATGTTTAGTGACCAAGCGATGTTTACCGACAATGATTTAGGGGTCGTGCGCATGGTTCCTGGCGTAGAAAAAATTGATTTTGATCAAAGAGAAGTTGATGGCGCCCCAAAAGGCACACTGAATTTTCAAGCAGGACCGAAAAATCTTTCCGTAACCTATGAACTTGCCGACAAAACCACCAAAGAATTGTTGGCGGGACGCCAACTGAATGATGGAGACAATGCAAAAATGGATAAAACAGTGGTGGTGGATGAACTGGTTGCCAAAGAACTCTACCAAGACCCGACTGCAGCAGTTAATCGAACTTTTCCATATAAAGAGCAACTTTTTACCATTGTTGGCGTGACAACCAATACCAGCGGTGCCATTGGTCCAGGTAATGATGACTCATTACTTTATTTTCCCAAAAAGACCTATGAACATTATTTCGGCAAGCTAAAAGATACATCTACGTTGAAGCTAACAGTGGCACCTGGCTACCAACCAGATCAAGTATTGAAAGAAACAATAAAAACTCTCTCTCAACAAGGAACCATGAAAAACAGCGGGACGTATCAAGAATATAATGTTAAAGATACCATCAAAGAAATGGGCTCTTTATTAAATAATTTAACCTTGTTTATTTCCGCAATTGCGGCTATTTCACTGGTAATTGCTGGGGTCGGCGTTATGAATATGATGTACATTTCGGTCTCAGAACGGATTAAGGAAATTGGTATCCGACGTGCATTGGGCGGGACAGCCAGTGATATTAAAAAGCAATTCTTAACAGAAGGGATTGCCTTGACCTTAATCGGCGGAATTACTGGTTATCTTTTAGGAATGATTATTGCCTACTTAGCCTCAATGGCACTACCGTTTTCTGTTCGACCAGATTTAATGACCGTTTCATTAGCCATTGGGATTTCTGTCTTTATCGGGGTTGTATTTAGCTATTTCCCTGCCTCGGCAGCTTCGAAAAAAGACTTGATCGATATTATGAAATAAATATAAACAGCAAAAAAACAGCCACTTTTGGCTGTTTTTTTTAGTGAAAGTAGAAAAAAATCCAAAGATTTCAAGAGAAAATAGCTAACAAACGTCAAAAGGTTGATAGCTAATGTTAACTTTTTGACGTTTGTCAGCTAAATAAAAAAGAAAAAAATTAAAAAAATAGCACGTTGAGGATTAAATAACAAATATTTTTTAAATAAGACTATTGGAAATCCTTTATAAATCGGGGATTACAGGAATGACTGTTAATGACTGATTTGATTGTAAATTTCTAAATTTTAATTCGAAAAAATTCCAGTATACTAAATATATCAAAACAAAACACGAAAATTGAGAAAATTTTGAACTAAAAAAGAATTAAGGAGGAATCAAGAATGAAAATAATGGTCATCACAAAAAATATCTTAGCAGAAACTGCTTTTCAAAACCGCTTACAGCATTTAGATCACCAAGTTTTTTGTACGACGTGTCTGATTGGTGAAATTAAGGAAAGTCATTTGTTTTATCGGAAATTTGATGCCATCATTCTCAGCGAAACGATTCCTCGCAAAGAACAATATTTATATCTAAAGGAATTAGCCAGAGTTAAAACGCCGTTGTTTCTTCGCTCCGAAGACATTCCTACCTCGGAAGAATTGAACATTAGCTATCAATATGGCATTCTCAATTGGCTACGATTAGATGCGACTTTGGATACATTAAGAGAAAATATCCTTTTGGCAGAATTAAATAAACCCATCCAACGAGAAGATGAAAAGTTAGATGTAGAGGGAATAAAGCTAACAGCCGCAGAACGTGCACTACTCGCTATCTTGTATAGTACGCCAAAAGAACACTTACCAATGGAGCGCCTTTGTAAATTAATATATGACACAGAAGAAACAGCTAATAATCGAAAAAAAATGACCAAACAGCTGACAAAATTAAATAAAAAAATTCAAGTAGGGGGCTTTAAAAAACAAGGTATCCAAAATACACGTTATAAAGGCTACAAACTGCATCCGCAGTTGCTTCCTTACATTGGCGAATTATTTACTTAAATTAGAGAAGCACTTGACGAATGAAAATCACCATCACAGGATGACCCCTAAAAACCATGCTATACTAATAAGGAATAGTATAGGAGGTGGGTCTGTATGAAAGACGGACTATATTGGGTACAACAATTAAAAGAACAGAAAGTAAGTCACACAGAACTCTTAAAGGATATTGAGAAAAAAGTCCAAAAGTTAAATCCAAAGATCAATGGCTTTGTAACCTTTGACAGCCAAGAAGCAGAAGCAACTTATCAAAAAAATAAACAGCAGGACACACTATTTGCTGGTTTGCCATTTCCATTGAAAATGTTAGGCCAAGAAAAAGCGGGGTGGTCAGCAACGGCCGGCTCGCAACTTTTTAAAAATAGTACTGCAACAACGACCTCTAACTTTGTCAAACAAGCAGAAACGATTGGTTTGGTGCCCTTAGGACAAACCAACGCCCCAGAGTTTGGCTTTAAAAATATTACGGATCCTGCTCTTTACGGGCCAGCCCGCAATCCTTGGAACCTGGAACATTCGCCAGGCGGTTCCAGTGGCGGCGCTGCCGCAGTTGTCGCTAGCGGGATTGTTCCTATCGCCGGCGCTAGCGATGGCGGTGGCTCCATCCGAATTCCCGCCTCTTTTAGTGGTTTAATTGGCTTAAAACCTAGCCGTGGCTCCATGCCTGTCGGCCCAGAAGGCTGGCGAGGCTGGCAAGGTGCCTCGATTGACTTTGCGTTGACTATTTCTATGAGAGACACCAAAGCGTTATTTTATGGCCTACGTGGTAGCCACAGTGGCGCCCCCTACCAAGCGCCCTTGGCAGAATGGCAAACACACCCTAAAAAACAACGGCTAAAAATTGCTCTGTGTACCGCTTCGCCTATCGGCTCACTGATTTCGCCAGAAGCAACACAAGCGGCGAAACAAGCGGCTGATTTTCTGGCAGCCGCTGGCCATGAAATCATTGAGATTCCTTATCCAGTCGATGGTGGAGCGCTGATTCGCTCCTATTATCAAATGAACGGCGCAGAAACTACAGCGATGATGAATAGCATTCAACAGGGGCTCGGGCGCCCAATTCGTAAAGAAGAAATCGAACCTTTTTCATGGACCATGCATCAATTTGGCCAAAAGATTCCAGCAGCCACCTATGTTCATTCATTACAGTTGTGGGATCAAGCAGCAGTAACGATGGAAGAACTTTTCCAAAAATTTGATCTGTTTTTATCACCAACAACGGCTTTTTCAGCACCAAAAATTAACGAAGATTTGCAAAGTGAGCACATTCGTCAACGAATGGCGCAAGCAGCAGAATTAACAGAAGCAGAGCTAGCTGAATTAATCTATGATTATTTTGATAAAAGTTTACAGCTAACACCGTATACTCAACTAGCGAACTTGACAGGACAACCAGCCATCAGCTTGCCCACACATGTGACGGCAACGGGGTTACCCTTAGGCATTCAATTGCTGGCTGCTCGTGGACGTGAAGATCTCTTATTCCAAGTAGGTGAACAGCTTGAGCAAGAAGGCAAATTTAAATTACCAGAAAGTTACCGCTAAATAGGGTGTTATTGTGACCAAATTTCAGATAAAATAGACACAAGACAAAAAACTGAGGTGGAAAAATGCTGTACGTAGTGAGACATGGTGAAACAGATTATAATGTGGCCCGTAGAATTTGTGGTCATGCGGAAGCGCAATTGACCGAAAAAGGCTATCAACAAGCGGAATTGGTAGCTGAAAAAATTGCCAAACAAGGAATTCAAATCGACCGTTTACTGGCGTCGCCTTTAAAACGGGCGCAAGAAACAGCCCGTAAAATTGCGGAACGAAATCAATTGACGATTGAAACAGAACCTCGTTTAATTGAGATGAATTTTGGTATTTATGATGGTGAACCGATTGAAACAACGGCTTTCCAAGAAAATCGTTCTGAGATTTCCTTGCCATTTCCAGAAGGGGAATCGGTCCTAGATGTTGCGGCTCGAATTTATCCTTTGATTGAGGAAGCCTTAGCTTCAGAGGAAACTTACCTATTTGTTTGCCACAATGCGGTTATGCGAGTCATTGATAACTACTTCAATGGTAAAAAAATCCAAGATTTCTTGGACTTTCATTGTGAAAATACACAACTTGTACAATACGGAGAATAAAAATCAAGTCTTTAATCTTTTGGTTAAAGACTTGATTTTTTTTATGGTAAATAAGAAACCGCTTCCGTTTTAATGTATAATAAATTAACTTTTGGATCAAAAAAGAAATGGGGAAAAGACTATGAGAATTGATAATATTCATCAAGCGTTAAAACAGTTTCACGTACAAAATCCAAGTAGCAAAGCAACCTTGTTACCCGCAACGGCTTCGCAATTAAGTCAGGCCTCTGGCTATACCCGAACCGCTGTTAGTGAAGAGCTTTCAGAATTAGTGAGAAAAGACCAAGTCGTTAAAGTTAAATCTAGACCAGTGTTATTTTTTGATAAAGACTACTTAGAGGAACAGTTTCCTTTTTTTAAAAGTAGCACGTGCTACGATTCCCTCGCTTCGCTGCAAGAGGATATTTATCAACAGACAGAACAGATACATAAGAAAAAGCAGCTACTGAAAATGAATCCATTTGCGAACGTAATTGGTTTTGATGGGAGCTTAGCAGACGCCATCAAGAAGTTGAAAGCCGCTATTTTATATCCGCCTAATGGCTTGAATATTTTACTTACTGGAGAATCTGGAGTTGGGAAAACCTTAATTGCAGAACAATTACACCAATTTTATCAAGTTAAAATGAACCAAGAAGTTCCATTCATTTATTTTAATTGTGCAGAATATTTCAACAATCCAGAATTATTAACTTCTCATCTGTTTGGCTATAAAAAAGGCAGTTTTACTGGTGCCGTCAATGACCAAAAAGGCTTAGTAGAGTTGGCAGATGGTGGTTTTTTATTTTTAGATGAAGTCCATCGATTAACGAGCGAAGGCCAAGAAAAATTGTTTACAGTTTTGGATAAAGGGTATTTTACACGGATGGGTGAAGCCGAAAAACAAAGAAATGTATCGATAAAATTTATTTTTGCAACAACCGAAGCAGTCAATCAACATTTTTTGAAAACGTTTTTAAGAAGGATCCCTGTGACATTAGCCATACCAGCTTTAGCCGAGCGCTCTTTGAAAGAAAAAATTCAATTAATTTTGTCCTTTTTCTTAGAAGAAAGTCAACGGATTCAAAAGAATATCCATATTCGTTATGAGGCGTTGAAACAATTAACGTTTACTCATTTTGAAGCCAACGTTGGCGAATTGAAAGCGGCGATTCAATTTATGAGCGCACAAGCCTATTTAGAGGTGTTCGATCAATTAACGGAAACTATTTGCATTGAAGCAAACGAGGGGACAGTCAAAGAGCAACCTGATGTAGAAAGTCTGCTGGCTTTTAATGAGTGGATACCTAACGATGGCCTCACGATTCAATACAACCATTTTTATTTAAGCAGTCAAGAGTTACTCAAATCAGAAAGTCTGAAAAATGATCGTTTTTATAATTTTCTATTGAAAGAATATGCAGATTTGAAAAAATTAACTCTTTCGACAGAGGATGCGCTAGCAATCATGCAAAACAAAGTCGAGCAACTTTATGATATGGACATTTTTGCTCAAGAACCGCTAGCCTTAGAGGCCATTGACGAAACATTGCAGCCAAAAATTCAAGAAGCCATTGTCTTTTTTGAACAATTAATCCAAGAAAAATTGACAGAGGATTTCCAGAATATTTTAATTGTCCACCTTTATTCTGCTGTTTTTTATTCTGCACAAATGAATGAAACATTTTATTCAGATACCAAAAATATCTATTCTGGCAAAGTCACCCAGTATCAAGCTGCTAAGACCATGGTGGACTTTTTACAAACGTTGTTTGGGATTTCTTTTGCTGATACGGAAATCCTCTTTTTCGATCTATTTATTCGTAAAGTCACAGCTAAAAAAAGAGCGCACTCAGTTGAAGAAAACTGTGGCGTTATCGTCGTTGCACATGGTGCCGCAACGGCCAGCAGCATGGTTGAGTACACCAACCTTCTGTTCTCAACAACGGTCATGCGTGCAGTTGATATGCCGATTAATCAATCAGTGGAAGAAACATTAGAAAAAGTTCGTACAATTGTAAAGCAAAATCAGTATAAAAAAATTATTTTAATGGTGGACATCGGTTCTCTGGTTTACTTTGGTAATGCTATCAGTCAAACGTTTCAAATGGAAGTGCTGCTAATTAGCAATATCAATCTCTTAACATTGCTAGAAGTGGCCCGAGAAGTCATTTATGAATCGACGGCGTTTGAGTATCTATTACCAGTCTTAAAAGAAAAAAATCATCGCGCCTTGATTTGCAGTAAAGGTCGCTTCAACGAGGCAAAAGTTCTCATTATTTCCTGTCTAACTGGTATGGGGACCGCTATTAAAATTGAACAGTTGTTACTAAAAACTTTTCCTAATGAATTACTAACGAATGTACGCATCATTACTTTAGAGAAAAGAGAAGTGGAAGACATTGATCGCTTGCATTCTTTTGTTCGGAAAGAAGAGAAAATCGTTGGCATCATTGGCACCGTAAAGACAGAAGTGCCAGATATTCCGTTTATTTCTTTACAAGATTTACTATCGAAGCGGGGCATTCAGCTAGTTTTCGAATTATTAGGCCATCATTTAGAAGAAAAACAAAACCAAGAGTTACTAAAGAAAGTTTCAGCTAAATATATTCAAGGATTATCAATCGAAGCTATTACAGACTTACTAACGGTTTTGAATCCTACAACCATTTCAATCGAATTAGCTAAGATTTATTCAGACATTTGCTTGCAAACTAAAATAAAAAGTGACGAAAAGGTTTTACTTCGTTTTATCATTCATTGTGCCTGTATGTTAGAACGGCAATTGTTGAATCCAGAATATGACCCGACAGCTTATGAAGTGTCATATCGAGAGTTGCCAGAAGCTGTATCTGTCATAAAAATGGCGTTTCGACCGCTTGAAGTGTCCTATAATCTGTTGATTCCACCTTTGGAAGTGCGCTATATTTATGAATTGCTCTTTGAAAAGGCTTAATTCAAACGGAAATGAAAGTTGGCACACTTATTGCTTTTAATAAAATGATTAATTAGCAAAGGAGTTTGTTTATGGAAAATGAACCAATTTTACTTTTAACACACAATGGTTGGGGCTTGGAATTAGTCAAAAGCGTCCAGATGATTGTAGGAGAAGTCACAAATGTACATGAAGTAGCATTACAAGCAGAGGATTCACTGGGGGATTATTTAGAACGAGTCACAGAAAAAATTGAACAGTTAACGTGGCACAACCAGCTGCTAATTTTAACAGATGTTAAAGGTGGCACACCTAGTAATGTTGCATTGCGTTTATCAAAAGATTATGACCTCCTGATTGTGTCCGGATTATGCACATCGTTATTATTAGAATCCGTCATGAAACAAAATGGTCCTGGATTTCGTTTACAAGATGCAGAGATGATTCAACAAGCAGCAGTAGACAGTTGTCAAATTTTAGAAATTCCAAAATAAGAAAGTATAGGTGAACAGAATGTCAAAAATCGTATTAACAAGAGTCGATAGTCGTTTAATCCATGGACAAGTAGTGACTAAATGGTTACAACAATCAGGTGCAAATGAAATTTTGGTAGTGAGTGATGAACTAGAGCAAGATGAATTTTTACAAAGTATTTATTTAATGGCGGCGCCTCCAGGGGTTTCTGTAGTAATTAAAGGGATTGAAAGTGCCAAAGAATATTGGGAATCGCAAGAAAAGGAAGAGAAAAAGGTGTTATTTTTAGTGCCAGATTTAACGACCTTAAAAGCGATGGTGGACCAAGAAATTATTAAAGAGGAGATTCAAGTTGGTGGCTTAGGTGGCGGACCAAATCGGAAAAATGTTTTAAAAAATATCAATTTATCTGAAGAAGATGTTGCAATTTTGACTGAACTTTTAACGAAGGGCATCCATGTTTTCTTCCAAGCGATTCCCGAAGAAAATCCCCTACCAATTCAAAAATTAATTGAAAAATATCAATCACTATAATCAGAGAAAAAGGAGAGAATCATATGGGCGTTTTAGGTGTTTCAATTATTATGGGACTTTATTATTGGTTTGCACGTTTGCGTTTTGGGTACACATTTTCAGGCATGCTGTCTCAGCCATTAGGTGCAGCGTTGGTGGCTGGTTTAGCAACAGGAAAACTTAGTGAAGCAATGGTTGTGGGGGCGGGGATTCAACTTGTTTATCTCGGAGTCACCTCCACACCGGGCGGCAATGTGCCTAGTGATCCGGCTTTAGCTTCAGCAATTGCGATTCCAATTGCTTTAGGTGTGGGAATGAATGCCGAGGCGGCTGTTGCACTAGCTGTTCCTTTTGGTGTGTTAGGCGTCTTTATGGATCAATTACGGCGGACCATCAATGCGACGTGGGTGCATATGGCTGATAAATATGCGGAAGAGTTAAATTATGGGGGGATTTACCGAGCTGCGTTTGTTTATCCAGCTTTAGCGGGATTTTTAATTCGCTTTCCGTTGGTTTTTGCGGCGAACTTTTTTGGTCAATCTGTGGTGAATAAAGTCTTAGAAGTTATCCCAGCATGGTTGATGCACGGCTTTGAAGTAATGGGTGGTATTTTACCAGCGTTAGGCTTCGCCTTAACAATTATGGTAATTGGCAAGAAAAATTTGATTCCTTATTTTTTAATTGGTTTTGTTGCAGTAGTATATTTTGGCGCAGAAGTTATGGCCGTCGCTATTTTAGGAATCTGTATTGCCTTTTTAGTTAGAAATAAGGCATTGAGTGAGGAGGCAGCATAATGGAACAAATGACACAAGCAAATGAACAACAATTGGAACAGAAAAAAATTACTAAAAAAGAATTATCCAAAGCCTTTTGGATTTATCAACTAGGTTGTGAATTATCAAATTCTTATGAACGTCTTCAAAGTTTAGTTTTTTGTGCATCGATGATTCCTGCAATTAAAAAACTTTACGCAGACGATGAAGAACAACAAAGAGAAGCTCTGAAACGTCATTTGAATTTTTTTAATACTGAAGGAACAGTAGGGGCTTCAATTCAAGGGATTGCAATTGCTATGGAGGAAGAAAAATCCAATGGTGCAGCGATCTCTGATACGGCGATCACATCGATTAAAACTGGGTTGATGGGTCCGCTGGCTGGGATTGGCGATTCGATTATTTGGGCAGCATTAATGCCGTTAATCATTTCCATTTTTATTCCAATGGCTAAAGGAGGTAACGTGATTGGAAGTATCGGTCCGTTGGTTCTGTACACAGCCATTACGTTATACATCAGTTGGACATTAGTGAATAAGTCCTATACATTAGGGCGTAATTCAATCTTAAGTTTGTTAAAAGACGGCAAAATTAAGCAAGTCATTTATTCAGCAAATGTTTTAGGAATGATGATGATGGGCGCTTTAAGTGCGAGTTATGTTAAAATTGCTAGCCCGATGACGTTTAAAGTTACTGGCGGTGCCACGATTGTTTTACAAGATATTCTAGATCAAATTATGAAAGGGTTACTTCCTTTAGCAGCAGTCATGGCTATTTATTTCTTCATGGTAAAGAAAGGCCCACGTTACGGTATCATTATCGGCACGATTGTCTTAGTTAGTTTGGTCACTTCATTCTTTGGTTTGTTATAAAGGAGAAAATAATGAATAGTTACGAAAAATTCCACTTAAAAGAAGTCATCAATGCTTCTGGGAAAATGACCATTCTAGGTGTCTCCAAAGTTTCGGAGGCAGTCCTAGCGGCGCAACGATTCGGCGGCGAACATTTCTTTGAAATGAGTGAACTTAGTGTGCAAACAGGGGCCTTTTTAGCCAACTTGTTGAAGGTAGAAGATACCCAAATCGTTTCCTCGGCTTCAGCGGGGATTGCCCAATCGGTGGCTGCCTTGATTGGAAAAGGCAGCTTGTACCACGCGTATCATCCCTATACAGAAAAGATCGAACAACGG
>NZ_JBFOEF010000015.1:0-52019 GCF_040886645.1 Enterococcus sp. GC34 | reverse complement strand
TAGCATACGGAAAGAAGTTCTGCACCTTATAAAATTTGTCAAAAAAACTGTTGCCATTCCAATCTACGACATTTCTATTATAGGCACCACCACTTTAATTTTTTTATCCTCAAAAAGAATACCCGAAATTTAAACAGCAAAAAAAGATAGCGCTTACCATTGTGTTTAAGATAAAACGTTAGCTAAGTTGGCTAGCGCTTTATTAATCTAAGCAAGCTCTAAAATTGCTTCAATACAAAATCAACTGCTCCTTTAGGATCACGTGTTAAATTGATATATTCTGCACCTTTAGTTGCAATTACTTTTATCCCTAATTTGTCTGCATCTTTACGGAGATCATCCAAATAGGAATTCACTTGAGGTGCTAGAACTATTAAATCAAAATTTTTCATCATATCATAATGAGAACCATAAGCTCCTGCTTTAGCAGAAAGATTAACACCTGTCTCTTTTGCGCCCTCTTCTAATGCATTAGCCAACATTGCACTCGTTCCGGCACCAGCACAAAGTACTAAAACGCGCTTTCCTTCACCAACCGATGCTTTTGCTTCATCAACTATAACTGCCGCAGTTGCACCAACTTCTTGGATTTCTTCGACCAATTCTTCTTTTACTTCTTCTGCAGCAATGTTTTTTAACTCTTGTTCTACTAATTCAGAATCATAGGCCTTAACAAAAGGTAAATAAATAATCGCATCGACAACAATCAATACTACCGCTAATACAATCGCCAACACACTAAACCCGGTTCCTAAAACCAAGCCAATCGGTGCGGGCGTCGCCCAAGGCAATACGGATATAAAGCTATTCATCCCCAAGACATCGACAAAAAGTTTGAATATCCATACGTTAGCGATTGGTGCTAATAAAAATGGAATTAGAAAGTACGGATTCAAAATAATAGGAGTAGCAAATAGTAACGGTTCATTTACCGCAAACGAAACTGGAATAAATGAAGCTTTACCAACTGCTTTCAATTGTTTTGATTTAGCGAACAACATGAACAGAAAAGGAACAACTAGTGTCGCTCCAGTACCACCCATCGTTCCAACAAAGTTTCCTAGACCAACTGTTAATACTTTTGAGGCTTGTGCACCGTTTTTAAATAATTCAAAGTTAGTTTCTACGTTCGCATAAATAATTGCAGCAATCGCTGGTTCAACAATCGATGGTCCATGAACACCAACAAACCAGAACATTGCCATGGCTCCCCAAATGATTGCAATACCGACATATCCATCAGCAGCACCAAATAATGGCTGCAATAATTGAATTACACCTGCTGCAAATGATGTTCCAAAAAATTGACGAACTCCCGTATCAATCAAAACGGCAATAAATACTGCAATTGAAAAGGGGATAATATCTCTAAACATCTGTGTGATTGTTCCGGGAACTTCTTTTGGCATACGGATCGTCAAATCTCTTTTAACACAGAATTTATACACATTTACAGTAACAAACGCAGAAACGAAAGCTGCTAATAATCCCTTTGTCCCTAAATAATCAGTAGCTATCCCACCATCAATTTGATCAGCTGCCATCATTACAAAACCACAAATTGACGCTAACATAACAGAAACTTCATTAATCTGCTTACCTGAATCAGATAATTGACGGTTCATTGAATTAGCTAAACATCGAGCTGTTGTAGCAGCAACCAAAAGACCAACTAATCCCATTGAATAACCATAAACTTTCCAAAGCCACGTCGAGAATGCCTCTGGTAACGTCACGTTAAATACTTCTGGAACAGCCGCAATCATAATAAAAATACTTGAAAATAGAATAGCTGGCATAGCAGTTAAAAAGCCATCGCGAATTGCCCCTAAATAAATATTACGTGAGATTTTTTCAAAAAACGGTTTTCCCTTCTCAATTTGCTTAATAATCGTATTCATTTTTCTTCTCCTCTGCTTTAGCAAATTTTTCTTTGTACAATTCAACAAAATCATTGATAAGTTCTCTTAATAGAATCGTTGTCATTAAATGGTCTTGCCCATGAATAAAAATTACGCCTACTTCCATTTCGTTCCCTGACGCTTCTTCAGCTAAACATTTCGTTTGTGAGTTATGCGCTAAGGTTAAATTTTCATCAGCATCCGCTAATAATCGTTCAACATTATCAAAATTACCTTTTCTCACTTCCTTCAACACTGTTAATAATGAACTTCTGGCATCTCCTGCATAAGCAACAATTTCAAATCCTAATAATTGCAATTCTTTCCTATCCATTTCCTTGCCCTCCTAACTATTTTTATATTATCGTTTTTGTTTCGCTAACAAATTTATACCAATATGCAGACTCTTTCGGATATCTTTTTTGTGTATCGAAATCTACATAGAATAGTCCATAACGCTTAGTGTATCCATTAACCCAAGAGAAAACATCCATTAATGACCAAATGAAATACCCCTTTACATTAACTCCCATTTTGATAGCATCGGAAATCGCATTAAAATGCTGGCGTAAATAATCGATTCGATCATCATCTAGAATAATCCCATCTTCAAAATTATCCTTATACCCTAGCCCGTTTTCAGTAATGTATATTTTATTATAATTTGGATATTCGTCTTGGATTCGTACAAGTAAATCATATAACCCTTTTGGATAAATGATCCAATCCCAATCGGTTTTCGGAAGATCCTCACGCACGATTCTCTCGCCAATCCCTTTAATGCAATAGACTTGGCTACCTTTTTCTCCGGTAGTGTTGTAGTGAAGTGTGCTTTCTCCTTTGTACTCTTTAACCCAATGGCTACCATAGTTATTGATACCAAGAAAATCATTTCGATTTGCTGCTTTTTTCATCTCTCTAAAATCATTAGAATCAATATCTGCAGATTGCCCATTTGCTGCTAAAATCTCATTAATATGTGCCATTGTTTCATCTGAGTAATACCCTAAATAAGTAGCATCTAATAAGAACTTAATTGATAACGCATCATCTAATTTCGCAGCATGCTTATCTTCTTCTTTGTCACTTGCTGGATATTTTGTCTCTAGCGAGTGAACAACACCAATTTCCCCTTTATATCCACCATCTTTAAAAATGTTTACTGTCTTTGCGTGCGCATACATCATGTTGTGTAAACAAGTTACAGTCTTCTCTATATCAAATTGAACTTCTGGAGGAAACGATCCGATCAAATATTGATTTGAAGCAACTGGATAAATCTCATTAAATGTACTCCAATAATGAACCTCAGAAAATTCATCGAAACAGAACTGTGCATAGTTTACGAAATGTTCAACATTTTCTCGATTTAAAAAATCTCCATTATCAAATAGTTCTTTAGGGGTATCAAAATGATGAAGAGTTACAAAAGGAATAATACCATGCTTATTCAATTCAGCAAATACCTTATGATAATATTCCACTCCTGTTTGGTTCACTTCCCCATAGCCTTTTGGAAAAATACGGCTCCATGCAATAGACATCCTAATACTATCAATTTTAAATTTTTTGCATAATTCAGCATCAACTGGATATTGATTATAAAAATCACTAGCTGGATCAGCAGTATAGCGTCCCTTTTCTACAAGGAAAGTATCCCACGCTACTTGCCCTTTTCCACCTTCTTTTGTAGAGCCTTCTGCTTGATAAGCTGCCGTAGCTCCTCCCATAATAAAGTCTTCTGGTAAAGTTTTATAATTCATTTTAATCTCTCCTTGAAAATTAGTTTGATCAATATGCCAATAATCCATAAATCACCTCAGCATAATTTTAACATGTATAAGTAAATTTTTTTACACAACGAAAAACCGACCTCGAATATCTATTTTATTGCGATATACAAGCACTTATATCCCTTGATGTAAAATAAATATACCATTCAAAAACCGTTTTGTAAACGTTTTTTCGTAAAATAAATTTATCTTTTTTACTAATTTAATTTACACGAAACAAGAAAACGGACTGATTCCCACTAAAATCAATCCCACCTACTAATCATTCTCCAAGTGGCTATCCATTATCGATTCAATCTTCTCTGTTAATGGATTAGGCTCTCTGCTGATATCAGAGTTTCGTTTCCTGCTAGAAAAAGTAATTTAAGTTACTAAAAGAGCAGTTTCGATTTACTTTAACAAAGAAAAGGATTATTATATCCCTAGGAGGATGAACAATGGTTACTATTAGAGATATTGCAAAAAAATCTGGTTACTCAACGTCTACTATATCAAGACTTTTTAAAGGTGATGAGTCACTCTCTATTACATCTGATACTAAAAACAAAATAATCGTTACAGCCAAATCTTTAGGATATGATCTGACAAAAATTAAGACTACTCTGTACAAGATTGCCATTCTTTTTTGGATCTCAGAGGAACAGTTAAAAAAGGATGTCTACTATCAACATGTCAAAGATGATTTGAAAAATTATAGTAAAAAAGCTAATCTAGATTTGATTTTCATCTCTAAAAACGATGGTGTAAAAAGCATTCCTGACGATATTACTGGATTTATCGCAATAGGACAATTGACAAAAAAGGAATTGTACTACTTAAATCAAAAAGGGTATAAGGGGGTAATCCGAGGAATAAACCCATTACCTGAACACTTTGATACTGTAGAACCTGATTTCCACGAAATGGCCAGACAAGCAATTAACTACTTTATTAATGAAGGTTTCACAAAAATTGGATTTATTGGAGGAAATTTCTTTAACCTAGAAACGGGTAAAGAAGAGATTGATAGCCGTGAATATGCCTTCCGATATCATTTAGAAAAGAGCGGACTACTCAATGAAAAGTATATTTTCTCCCAAGGATCATTTACTGTTGACGAAGGGTATCAATTAACTCTTAAAATGAAAGCTGAGTTAAATGAAGATATGCCCGAGGCATGTTTCATATCATCTGACACTATAGCTGCCGGCGTTCTTCAGGGCTGCCATGAATTGGGTATTAACATCCCTAAAGATATGGCAGTAATAAGTATTAATGATGACGACATCGCAAAATTCGTTGCACCACCACTTACAACTTTTAAGATAGATATCGAAGAGATAGCTAAAACCTGTGTAGATTTATTAAGTGATCAACTGGTATATTCGCGGGACATATCAAAGAAAACATTAATCGGCGCAAAATTGACCGTTAGGAAAAGTTTTATCCCTAAAGAAGAGGTGTAAAATAAGTAATTGAAACTTATCTTTAAAACTATAATTGTGTCCACATAGTAGCCGAGCAATCGGGTTTATGCCTATTATGTTTTCCATAAATAATTTGATGGTGATATTTTGACGTAAATACAATATGATTTTTTCATCGCCAAATTGTGCGCGCTAATTTTTGTTTATCATTCAGAACATTTCCTCCTTTTTATCTAAGTATGAGGTTGGATAAACGCTTCATCTTAGTATCTTGGGGGATTTTTTATCTCGTTGGGAATATATCAAGCATCAGAGCGCGCAAAAAGAACTGGTCGAAAAATCAATCTACCAGTTCAATCTCATTCACTGTGATACTATGTTTTATACAGATAACGCCATATTATAAAACAAGTTGTATTCCGCAAATGGGTTCTATTCAACTCTTAAACTATCTATAAAAGATTCAGCCAACTCCATTAGCCTCTCGTAATTTAGTTGGTGAACAGCACTTTTTTCAAAAAATTTTGAACCAATTCCTACATAAGAGGCTCCATTGTTCAAATAGTTTTGTGCATTAGTCTGATCTACCCCTCCTACAGCCATCAAAGGTAAACTTCCTAAAGGGGCTTGCACTTGATTGAAATATTCCGGTCCAAGACAGTTGGCGGGGAACACCTTAACAATATCAGCACCCATCTCAAACATTTTGAATATCTCTGTGGGCGACATGGCCCCAGGAATTGTTAGAACACCCTTTCTTTTAGCTAGTTTAAAAATTTTGTCATTAAATTTTTGCGGGCCTAACATAAACTCAGCACCCGCTTCTATTGCTTCCTCTGCTTGTTCGACAGTTACGACTGTTCCAACACCAATCGAAATTTTATCCCCAAATCTATTTTTTCCATCATGGATAATTTTTAAGTGGTCACTATTATTTGTTGTAACTTCGACTCCTATAAAATGCTTAAACTCACTTAGAACACGAATAACTAGCATTGCCTCTTCATAAGTATATCCACGCAGGATAGCGGTCGCTTTTGGGTAATTTTCCAATTCCATTAATTTATCCCTCTTTTCTTAACAATCCCCTTTTTTTCCAGCCAATAATGCACCTCGACCAGCTAAATCGTTAGCTTCAATGATTATGATAGGATGGCTAAAATTATCTAAGTCATTGAGAATGACATGTATCGCCTCTCTAAGCTCCTTTTTGCCAGTCAGTACTACTGTTTCATTGGGTTCTAAAAAATTTTCTAATAGTTGGATATCCGAAGAAAGTACGGCCCCCAACAAATAATTTGCTCGCTGATTCCGCGAAGCATTATGAGTTTGCCCCAATATGCGTACATCAAATACAGCACTGCCAATACCGTTACTCCTAGCAGAATGAAATTCTGATAACAAATATGACTCATCTAATTCATCATAGAAACGATGATGAACATCTGTAGCTATCAACGATTTCTTGGTCAATAATGAAAGTATCTCCCCTGTGGTAGCAGTTTTTGATTTAACAATCCTACCGTTCTTATCCAGTTTGATAAACTTGGTATGTGTTCCAGGCATTACAAAGATATGCTCATCAGAAATCGTCGGTTTCAGCAATGAAAATACTGCCATCGCCTCTGTTTCTTCTCCCCGCATCACATCATATTGAATCGAAGAAAGCCGTGACTTGTCTTGACATTGAGTTTTTACACCAGGAATGAACCAGATAGGCTGCGGGCAAACCTCGGGAAATGAAAATTGCTTCATCGATATTGCTAATTCTTGAATTCCTACTGGTGCATTCAAATGAGGAATCTCAACAAGTCCAAAAGCAGAAGTTATCATTCCTGAAGCGATAATCACTGTTTTCTCCGCCAAAATATTATATTTTTTGAACAATTTTTTGATTGAACACTCCAAAATTTTTTTCACCGTATCATTATTCCCCGCCAATGATGCTTTCTGAACACCTTGTGAATAGACAAAAACTTCCTGTAATTCTTCATCTCGCCACAAGCTAACTCTAGTATTTGTTGTTCCTACATCAATAGTAATAATATCTTTTATCATATATTCATCTACCACTCCGCGATACTTCCGTCTTCATGTCGCCAAACGGGGTTATGCCAATTATTAGGGATTTTTGATTTTTCAATCACCAACTCCTCATCCACGATAACACCCAATCCTGGTAACTGTGGGATTTTTACATAACCGTCTTCATACTCGAAAATTTCTGGATTCTTAATGTAGTCCATCAGATCATTGCCATCATTGTAATGGATTCCAAGACTTTGTTCTTGAATAAATGCATTTTGAACAACAGCATCTAGCTGCAGACACGCAGCTAAAGCGATCGGGCCTAGCGGACAATGGAAGGCTACAGCAACATCATACGCTTCTGCCATGTTTGCGATCTTTTTACACTCAGTAATCCCTCCAGCATGTGATAAATCCGGTTGAATAATATCAACATTGTTGCTCTCTAAAATATTTTTAAAATCCCAGCGGCTAAACATCCGTTCGCCAGTCGCAATTGGGGTCTCCACCAGTTGTGTAATCGCACTTAGTGCTTTATTGTTTTCTGACAATACCGGTTCTTCAATGAACAACAGATTAAAGCGTGCTATAGCTTTCGCTAACACTTTTGCCATCGGTTTGTGGATTCGACCATGAAAGTCAACTGCTATACCGAAATACGGACCACAAGCATCCCGGACCGCCTCAATGCGATGCACTACTTCATCGATTTTTTCATAGCTGTCTATAATCTGCATTTCTTCTGTTGCATTCATTTTAATTGCTTTGAATCCTGAATTTTTTCTTTCTAGTGCCGCTGCCCCTACATCGTGAGGACGATCACCTCCTACCCAAGAATACACTTTGATTTTATTTCGGACTGCACCACCCAGTAATTGAAAGACCGGCTGTCCCATTGTTTTCCCTTTGATATCCCAAAGCGCTTGGTCAATACCCGCAATAGCACTCATCAATATGGGACCACCTCGGTAAAAACTGCTGCGGTACATTTTTGACCAACAGCCTTCAATAGCAGATGGATCATCACCTAGCAACTGATCCATAAACTCATGAACTGCTGTTTCGACACTTGCCGCTTTTCCTTCAATAACGGGTTCGCCCCAACCGGCAATACCTTCATCCGTTTCGATTTTTAAGAATAGCCATCTAGGAGGCACCATATACGTTTTATATCCTCTGATTTGTCAAATTAAGCTAGACAATATGTCTTTATCTATGCAGCTCAAAAATACTTCCAATGGTGTTCGATAATTTAATGATTTTCTTGGAATATGGTTTCTTTTCGAGGCAACGGATTGAATAAAGGTTTCATCCGTGTCCCTAAAGTCCATTGTTTTAGGTAAGCCATCCTGCTTGAGCCCATGCACTCGGTACTGATGAGAAAAAATTGATGCCTGTTTCTCCTGAGGAATGCCAATTCCCTGATCTTTTACTTCAATAATCACGCTACCCTTTTGGTTTGAAATGGTGACAATTACCAGTTTTCCTTCACCATATTTGATTGCATTGTCAACTAAATTCGAAACCGCCCGATAAATCCAACGATCTCGTCCATGAATCAGGGTTGGTTGATCTTCAGTAAACGCAAACAAAAGATTCGGATAATTCATTTTGTAGGCATCACAAACTTCCGCACAGATCAGTGAAACGTCTACGACTTCCGTGCTAAGATCCTCTGAGTTATTGGATAATGTCAAAATATCGTCAATACTGTCGGTCATCCGATCTAAAAGCATTAAATTTCCTTGATCGGCATGTTGCCGTTCTATTTCCAGATTCGTACGCAAAATAGCGATGGCATTTTTCTGCTCGTGGGTCAGATAACTATTTAATCGTCGATAATCCTCCAAATGACCATCGAACTTATCCTTTAGCTTATTAAAAGCCGCATTTAATGCCTCGTCCTTCACAGTATTTTTAGGAACTTGATCAATAAACGTTAAATCACGCGTAATCGCTAAGATTTGATTACTGTAAATTTTGCGTAAAACCAACCAAAGAATAAACGTTAATAACATGACGGCAGAACAAATAACCAGCACCATCGCTGGTAAATATTTAAATAGTTCGTCCTGGTAAGCTTTATCTATCATCGAAATAGTCATAAATTGATTGTTGGAAGATTTCGAAGCTTCCATCTGCGTCTCTGCTTGAACCGTCTTACCCTCTTCCATAAAATAAACATCTTCACCTAAGGTAGATGCGATACTGATTCCCTCCAAATTATTTCTCAGAAAGAAGAAACTCACTAAAATCACGCCTGTCACCAACAGTGAAAAAGCCAGCATCGTTAACGTCATTTTAAAATTTAATCGCATAGCTGGTACCCCTTTGCTCGAATGGTTTTTAAGACCTCTTTTTCAGCTGCTTCAGCCAGTTTCTTTTTTAGACGAGCCAGATGCACTCGCAGAACCGACGAAAAAGGATCAAAATCTTCATCGTAGACATGTTCAGAAATTTCCTCAGACGAAACAACCGCTGGATGACGCTGAGCGATGCACAGTAAGATATCAAATTCCTTGGGTTTCAGGACCACCTCTGTCTTTTGATAGCTGACCCTTCGACCTAATGGATCAATCTTCAAAGCACCAATTGAAATCTGCGGCAGCGCACGTCCATGATAACGACGAATAACCGCGCGTATTCGTGCTTTTAATTCTAGTAACTCAAAGGGTTTGACTAAATAATCATCTGCTCCAAAATCCAAGCCTTTTGCTCGTTCTTCAATCTCATCACGTGCAGTAATAATGATAACTGGACTTTCGACTTCTTCAGCACGGAGACTTTGTAAAACAGATAATCCATCTTTTTTAGGCAGATTTAAATCTAGTAGTATCCCATCGTATGAATTGATGAAGGCCTTCTCTTCTCCTGACTCGCCATCATAAGCTACATCTACAGAAATATTCTCCTGCTCTAGCCCCTTTTTTACGGATAAAACCAGCTCACGATTGTCCTCAACCACCAGTACACGCATGTATATTCACTCCTCATACGGATTTAGTAATTACACTTATGCTTTTTAGCATAGTACACGCTCTTCTTCAAAGTCCACGTTCTTTTTGTGAAGATTTGAAGAAATTCATACATTCTGTTAAAAAACACATAATTAAGAATGATTTTACTGTTTGAAAATACCTAGAATAGAAAAAGACTGGAACCTTTCCTCCAGTCTCACTACTTTCTATTTGCTTGGTTTTCTTGTATATACTTTTCAAAGTTCGTTGGTTTATGACCAATAAGCCTCGTTAGAATACTGAAAATTGCCATCAAGTCATTAAGTACCACATGTAAGAAAATCTCTCTAAAGAAAAACCCCTTCGTTTTAACTCACTTACTATTTTAGAATTCGTTCCCCTAATAATGCAGCATGATTTTACGCTTTATGTATAAAAAAAGACTGCAAGCAATTGTGCTTCACAGTCTGATTTCTTATGATAGTGAGCTTGTTAACACTTCCACCGGTGTAGCAGTTTCTTTCAATACGGCATTTAATTCTTCAATATTTTTACGCCCTTGCGTATTCATCCACTCCATCGCTGCTTCTTTTCCATCAACGATATAGCTTTCTACACCATCTGCCCAAGTCGCACGGCCGCAAAGTACACCATTGAAGGTTGAGCCGGCATTTTTCGCGAAGCGCAGTGTTTCTTGGAACAACTCTGCTTTTACACCGGCGCTTAGGAAAATAAATGGCAGGTTAGTGGCTTCAGCCTGTTCCTTGAAGAAGTTAGCCGCTTGTGCCTTTGTGTACACGACTTCGTCTGTCCCATAGCCTTCCACATAATTCATATTGACGGGTACTTCCACCTTTAACACATCTACGCCATAACGTGGATCAGAAAATTCCTTCATCATATCGTTGACTTTATGAGGTTTCTTAATGGCGTATTCTTTCGAAGTCGCATCAGAGATGTTCGCGTCATAAGAAACAAGCTCCAAGAAGAAGGGTAAGTTTTCAGCCTGACATTCTGAGCCGATTCGTTCAATAAAGGCATGTTTTTGATTATTGATTTCTTCTGCTTCATCGACATCATAGTAAAGTAGGAACTTACAAGCATCGGCGCCTGCTTCTTTTAAACGTTTAACTGACCAGATCGATAATAAATCTGGTAAACGGCCGGGAGTTGACGCATCGTAACCAGTTTTTTCATAAGCTAACAGCAAGCCGGCATTTTTTGCTCTAACGTCAGCTGCTGGCAAGCCATATTCGGGATCTAATAAAATCGATGAGGCATATTTCGTTAATTGTGAAGAAACAATTTCTTTAAATTCAACGATTTCTGATTCTTCTGCTTCGCTGCCCTTGAATTTTGTGATCATCTTCTTCAAAGCCCCGCGTTGATCAATTGCTAAGGCCCCAATCACTCCATCTTCATTGCATAGTTGCTTGATATATTGACGTTTTTCTTCGTTCATTTCCGTATCCTCCTACACTTTCTCCACTAAGATTTGATCATATAGTTTTTGATAATTGGCTAATTGGACATAGCCAGTCGTCGCTTCCTGAGCATTCAGCATTCCTAAAACATTACCCTGTTTTAACACGGCTTCATCCGAAAGACCTTGTTGAATCGCAGCGGTCAATCCGGCAACGGTCGCATCACCAGAGCCAACTGGATTGACGACATCAATCTTTGGAATTGTCACGCAATAAAAAGTCTCGTGATGTTTGGCAAAGGCTCCGTCGCCCCCCATTGAAACCACTATCCATTCAATTTCATCAAACCTCGAATCTGACAAGGCGGCTTTTAAATCTGATAATTCTGTTGAGATTTCTCGTCCTAGCAGACCAGCCAGCTCTTCGGTATTGGGTTTTATTAGCTTAGGCTTTACACTGCCTCGCAACACTTCCCTTAATGCTGTACCTGAACAATCTAAAACGACAGGCTTTGGCTGACAAACTTGCAGCATTTGTCGATAAAAATCAGCAGGCAATCCTTCTGGCAAGCTTCCTGAAAAAGAAATGATTTCGGCTTTAACAGCTAATTTTTCGAAATGTTGCAAGAACGCCCTTGCTTCTTGTTCAGTAATAACAGGTCCGTTTTCTAGGATTTCCGTCTGTTTTCCGTCATGTAAAACAGCGATGCAATTACGTGTCTCTCCGCTGATAGGTAAAAAGTCATGAGCAATCTCATTTTGAGTCAGGTCCTTTTTAATCTCTTCACCTAAAAAACCGCCGATTAAACCACTAGCAATCACCTCCGTATCTAATTGTTTCAAGATACGTGTCACATTTAGGCCCTTACCGCCAGCTGTTTTGCGAACATTTCTTACTCGATTGACTGTGTCGAGCTTGAAGGTTTCTAATGGATAAGAAATATCAATCGATGGATTCATCGTTATTGTTAAAATCATTTGTCCACCCGCTTAATCGTGGTATTCGCCACGATCCCATTTCTCGATAAATTCATCGAAGAAATGCGGATCAGACTGCTTGTCACTGGCTTTTTCGACGTGATCGATTTTGGCGATCAATTTTTTGTTTTCTTCAGTTTCTTGATAATCGGCATTGATGAAGGCCTCTAATATGTCACAGATCAAAAATTCTCCCGTAATCCGAGCGCCAAAGCCGATCACATTGGCATTTAGTTGTTCCTTCGCATAGATAGCAGTCGTCATATCGCGAACCAGCGCACTGCGGATACCAGGTACTTTATTGACAGCGTTGTTAATCCCAACACCTGTTCCACACAAACAAACTCCTAGATCTGCTTCTCCGCTAGTCACGGCCTCTCCGACTTTTTTTCCGTAGATCGGATAATGGGTTCTGGTAAAGTCATAGGTCCCCATATCCAACACTTCATGTCCTTTTGATTTTAAGAAATCTGATACTGCCATTTTTGTATCTGTGACGATGTGGTCACAGCCAATTGCGATTTTCATTTCATTCATCCTTCCTAATTACGCCATTTTATTTAACATGTCGACACGTACTTGATGACGACCGCCATCATAATTTGCTTGTAGAAATTCCTTAACAATATTCAATGCCAACTCATCGCCAACAATTTTTGATCCAAGTGTGATCATCCGAGAATTATTATGTTCACGGGTCATATACGCACTGCGCTCATCCGAAACTTCTGCTGCTACCATTCCTTTAACCTTTGTTGCCGTGATAAAGCTGCCAGCGCCGTAGCCATCAACCGCGATTCCTAAACTACCTTCGTTTTCATTCAGATCATTTGCGATCGCCAAAGTTGATTCCACAAAATCTTCTGAAGCCGTTTCACTCTTATCTACTACTGTAATACCTTCTTTGATCAATTTTTTCTTGATTAATTCCTTTAATTCCATGCCGTCACTGTCTGAACCAATTACTACACGCATTTTTGTTTCCTCCTATTTTTTACTGAATGATTTTAGTGAATTGCTGATAATAACTCTTCAGCTCGGCTGAAAGAGTAGAATCCGTAAATAATTTGTCGATCTTGCGCAAATCATAGAAATTATAAAAATCGCTATGGTCGAATTTGTTTGCATCTGAAACCAAACATTTTTCTGCCGCATTATCTAAAACAATTTTTTGCAAGGTACCTTCTTCAATACTGAAATTCGAAACCTCCGAACCCTTCAATCCATTCACTCCGACAAAAGCCTTCTTAATACCGATTTTTTGAACAGCTTCATTGGCAATTGAACCGACAAAGGCTCCAGTCTTTTCCCGATATAGCCCACCGATCAAATACAGTTCAAATCTTTTTATTTCACTTAATAGATTGAAAACCGGCAGACTATTGGTAACGATTCGGAGAGATGACGGCTTGATGTATCGTGTCATTAATTCGATCGTTGTACCCGATCCAAGAAAAATCGTGTCGTCTTCTTGATTGATATGAGCTGCCGCATTTTTAGCGATGTATTCCTTCTCTTTTGTATGCAGCTTCTTTTTTTCAGTATGAGAAAGCTCATTTGCTTCTATAGAAGTCGACATTTCCAGATAATCGATTTTTTGTACACCGCCATGAACGCGTAAAAGCTTTTTCTTCTGCGCGAGTTCCTTTAGATCTCGGCGGATCGTCATATCTGAAACATTCAGTACTTCCTGAATAAATTTGACTGTGATCGTCCCATAGCGATCACACATCGCTAAGATCGAACGCTGTCGTTCTGTTTTCAGCATATTCTGTACCTCCACGACCTTATAATAAAACATTTACGAACATTTTTCAACACATATCGTTTGTTTATTTTCGTTTATGCGTTGACAATGATTTTGTAAGCGATTATACTCAACTTGTAAACAGATAAATAAACATAAACGAACTAATAAAGGAGCTGTTTTGTGTGAATGAATTCTTTTTCAAAGACACTGTCTATGTTTCTGACAAGCAATCGCAGGAAGAAGTGTTCGAGGAAGTCTATCAAGATCTGTTAAAGAAAGAATTGGTAACCGAAGATTTTTTGAAGAACCTTTTAGAACGGGAGCGTAATTATCCGACGGGATTAGATCTCTCACCTGTCTCTAAAATATTGCCAGATATCGCTATCCCTCATACCGAAAGTGAGTTTGTGCGAACCACCCGTATCATTCCAATCAAAGTAAAAAATGAAATCCCTTTCTACAACATGATCTCGCCAAGCGATCAGATTTCCGCTTCATTTCTTTTCATGATCTTGAACGAAAATGGTGAAGCACAGGCTGGCATGTTGGCTAATATCATGGATTTCATTAATTCTGTTGACGAAGAAAAACTGTTTTCGTTTTTCAAATTAGAGGACACAGAAGCGATTTATCATTTTTTAGAAGAACATTTTTATATATAGAAGTCTCTGCCTAACCGCAGGATAAAAAATAAACTTATTTTAAGGGGAGAATTATTATGATCAAAATTTTAGCAGCATGTGGAGCAGGCGTTAATTCAAGCCATCAAATCAAAAGCGCTTTGGAAACTGAATTGAAAAATCGTGGCTATCAAGTCACCTGTGACGCCGTTATGATCAAAGATATCAATGAAGAAATGCTGTCTCATTATGACATTTTCGCACAAATTGCCAACACCGATTTGGGTTTTGACATTAACATCCCTGTCGTTGATGCAGGTGCTATTCTTTATCGTATTCCTGCTATGGCTGAGCCTGTTTACCAAAGTATGGAAAGCGCAATCCAATCATTAAACAAATAGGACTAAAGAAAGGAAAAGCATATGAATACAATTATTGATATTGCCAATAAAGTATTTACCCCCCTAATTAATTTAGGGGCGGCACCGTTAATGACCATCGTATTAACTGTTATTGCTTTATTTTTTAAAGTAAAACCGTCACGCGCTCTTGAAGGCGGGATCAAATTAGGGATCGCCCTGACTGGGATCGGAGCTATTATTGGAATTTTAACTACTGCTTTTTCAGACGCTATGACAGCTTTTGTTGAACGCACAGGTATTTCATTAAACATTACAGATGTCGGTTGGGCCCCACTAGCAACCATCACATGGGGGTCGCCATACACGCTTTATTTTTTACTAATTATGGTGATCGTCAATATTGTCATGTTAGCAATGAAAAAAACCAACACATTAGATGTGGATATTTTCGATATTTGGCATTTAGCAATTGTTGGTTTGTTCGCGATCTTCTGCGGTGCTAATCTGTTTATTGCTTCTGCATTAGTTATTTTCATTGGTGTATTAAAAATTTGGAACTCCGACTTAATGAAACCAACCTTCAATGACTTGTTAAATGCGCCAGACAGCAACCCGATGACCACGACTCATATGAACTACATGATGAATCCGATTATTATGGTTTTCGATAAAATTTTCGACAAAATCTTCCCTTGGTTGGATAAATATGATTTCGATGCTGCCAAATTGAATAGTAAAATTGGCTTCTGGGGATCAAAATTCGCGATTGGAATTTATTTGGGGATTTTTGTTGGATTACTAGCAGGACAAACACCAACGCAAATTTTCTCGCTAGCCTTTACCGCTGCCGTCTGTTTGGAATTGTTCTCTTTGATAGGCGCTTGGTTCATCGCAGCCGTAGAACCGTTATCACAAGGGATTACCGATTTTGCCAATAAACGACTAAAAGGACGTACCATCAACATAGGTTTAGACTGGCCTTTCTTAGCAGGCCGCGCTGAAATCTGGGCTGCCGCTAACGTATTAGCACCAATCATGTTGCTAGAAGCCATAATCTTACCAGGAAATAAATTATTGCCACTAGGCGGAATCATCGCAATGGGTGTTACCCCAGCACTATTGGTCGTAACTCGTGGAAAATTAATCCGTATGATCGTAATCGGCGCGATCGAATTACCATTATTCTTATGGTCCGGCACCTTGATCGCCCCGTTCGTTACTCAAACAGCTAAAGCAGTCGGAGCCTTTCCAGCCGGCTTGAACGGGTCCGCCATGATCTCTCATACAACGATGGAAGGCCCGATTGAAAAATTCCTAGGTTATTTAGTCGGTAATGCTTCTCAAGGACAAATCGAATTTGTGATATACGCTGCCTTAGCATTAGGTGCATACCTTTTAATCTTCATTTGGTACGCTCGTCAAATGAAAAAACGCAATGCTGCATACGCAGCTGAAAAAGAAGAGAATGCATCTCCGGCAACGGCGCATAATATGACTTATGCAGCCGAAGCTAAATAAGCTAAAAACACCCCGAATGTCTTTAGACTTCGGGGTATTATTTTACCTATAAAAAATAAATAGATGTAAAATCCATTTCAAAAAGCATAGCCCATCTCTTGCCACACCCAATAAAGAAATTATCAACGTTTATGCTTTTTTTAACTCCTTTAAGCTTGCCTTTGTTGGTATTCCTCAACGATTCTTTTTGTGTTCTTGTTTGTTTTGTGCTTTTTGACTTTTTGTTGTTTAATTGCGAATTCCTTGATTTCTTTTTTCCTGAATCGCTTCGCATCCCGCGGTTATGCGTGCGATTTCATCATTGCTTTTTCTGATCTAACTCGTTTCATGTCAAAGAGCTTCAGCTGACTTAGTGCCCATGGTTGTTTTGATATCCCTTTTCCTCCTTAATAAAGCGGTGATTGATACTGCTATTTTTTCCTTCACATAAACATAACATCCCAAAAAAATCGACTATCTTTTTTCAAATGGTGTATTCAAGTATTCGGAGGAATTAGTAATGATGCACCCTAAAAATAACATAATTCGCTTAAATTCAAGGCTACCAAAAAACTACCAAGTTCTAATTATCTAGAGTTTGGCAGTTTCTCATTTACACAACATATTTTTCTTCTTTTTCGATTTTTTCATAGTGCTTTTGTTCATCATCATCCGTTATAACTACTGTTACATCATTCAGATTATAATATACTGAAAAATCTCTTTTCCCAATTTTCGAATGATCAATCAATAAAAAGCGTTCAACAGAATTATTCAGAGCGATCTGTTGAGTTTGGCCCTCTTCAAAAGTCGAAGTCATAATTTTCTGTTCATTTAAAGCATTACAGCTGAAAAATGCTTTATGAAAATTCATATCCTGTAGCGATTTATTCGTGATTTCACCAACAAAGCATTGAGTCGTTTCCCGCATCTCGCCACCTAATAGATAGATTTTTCGATTCCCTTTTCGCTTATTTAATTCTTCAAAAACAGGCAAACAGTTTGTAACAATCCGCAGTGAATCCCCTTGAATGATTTTTGACATGAGCTCGATTGTAGTTCCTGGTCCAAGAAATATCGTATCACCATCATTGATCATTTCATTCGCCTTTTCCACAATCCGCTGCTTTTCTTCTTGCAGCATAATCTGTTTTTCTCTATGAGAAAGCTCCACATGCCGATAAAAATCTTTCAATTTCGCTCCGCCATGGACGCGTTCTAATAATCCTTGTTTCTCCATTTCGTCCAAATCACGTCGGACTGTCATATCCGAAACCGAAAACTTCTCCATAATATCGCTGACTCGTACTGTACCGTTAACCTCTAATAACGACATGATCGCTTGGAATCGATCCGTTTTTAACATTTCATCGCCTCTTTTCTTTTTAAGACTATCAAATTCTTAAGAAAAGTGCTAGAACAAGTTTTCTTAAGAAGCCTTCTGCAGGAAGGAAAGCAAAATTTTTCAGAATTTGCAAGCTGCTATTCTAAAAAATAAAACCGAACGAGCATGACTGTCATAGTGACAGCCTTGTTCATTCGACTTTTATCTTTAATAAATCATTTTATTTAATCTGAAGTTATTGTGCAAGTTCAAAAACAAAGTAGTTAATGTCTCCTCGATATTTCGAAATCGAATACTCAACGGGCAGACGTTCTAGCGAAAAACCCTGTGTATGGAAATAGAACATTGGATCTCCTTCTTCCACATCTAACAAATCGCTGATCGTATCATCCGCTTTGATTACTTCTAGTTTTCTGGTGACCGTTTTAATTGGATAACCCATTTCTTCAAAAACTTGATACATTTTTTCTTTTCTGATTTGTCAAATTAAGCTAGACAATATGTCTTTATCTATGCAGCTCAAAAATACTTCCAATGGTGTTCGATAATTTAATGATTTTCTTGGAATATGGTTTCTTTTCGAGGCAACGGATTGAATAAAGGTTTCATCCGTGTCCCTAAAGTCCATTGTTTTAGGTAAGCCATCTCGTCTAAGCAAGCCGTTTGAGTGCTCATTTAGCCCTCTTTGCGAAGGTGTTCCTGGATCTGCGAAAAAGATGGCAATATCGTTCGAGTTACTTATAGATCGCCAGTTGGAAAATTCTTTTCCACAATCAAATGTCATGGATTTAAACAAGTGTTTAGGCATGGATTTGAACCAATCATTTAACCTGTTTTCGATATCTTCGGCTCGTCTGCCTGTCGGTTTCAAAGTAATAATAACCTTGGATAAACACTCAACCAATGTAATAACAGCGCTCTTGTGTTTAACTCCCATAATGGTGTCGCCTTCGAGATGACCAAATTCTTTAGTCAGGTGTGGATAGAGACTGTTCCGTTCATGAATCGTTCTGCGAAAGGCCTGTTTTCCACGCTTTTCTTGATGATTATTCGGTTTACGTTTCCCCTTCATAGGTAACGACTGTGTGTCAAAAAGGCCTTTTTTAAACATCCGATAGAGTGTACGAACAGAACAATCAATTCCGATAATCACATCGGGTGACCATCCTTGAGCTACCTTTTCTTGAACATATGTTGATTGTTCATCAGATAAAACGGTTGAACGTCGTCCACAACGAGATTTATTTTGTTTGTATTGACGGTAATAATCTAGCACTTTTTTTCCTTGTTTGAGAAACGAATAAACATTATAAATGGTTTGTCTAGAGCGATTTAAACTTTGTGCGACAAGAGCGACAGGTTTCTCGATATTGAAATAAGACTCTATGATTACTAGTTCGTCTGTTGTAAGATGGGTGTAGGTTATTTGTACTCACTCCTTATTAATTCTTTGGTCGGAACTATTTTGAGTGTAGCACAAATGATCTTTTTAGTTGTCTAGCTTAATTTTACAATCGACGTTTTTTAAAATATTACCTTCAAAATTTATTTTTTTTATTTTAATATCCACTTTAAAACTTCCTTTCTGATAAACTTACAAGCCTTAATTGGCTTGTAAGTATTTTTTTTCTTCTTTATCTTCCTTCACCTTTTGACTTCCATACATTCCCCTTATTGTGTCCATATCATAATTTTTTCGACTACGTTTTTTATAATCGCTTGGTGCTTTATACCATGCGTATTTTTTTGGTGAATAACGAAATTCTAGGGTTTTTATGTCGTCCTTATAAGGTTTTGTGTTGCCTGTTAACCATATAAAAGTTCCCACGATTTCAATTGATACACCGTCCATTTTCAGATTGAAAAGTTGATTTATAATGTCCTTAAATTGTTCGGGCGTTTCAGTCGTTTCTTTTGTATAGGTTTCGCCGTCTTTGTTCTTGTGAGTGTTTTTAAGTTTGCTAAACAGTTCGTCATATTCATTGTTCAAAATTTTCATTTCTTCTTCATTCCCGCCACAATCGGGGTGTAACTTCAAAGCTAACTTTTTGTAGGCTTTTTTCAATTCTTCCAATGTTTCAACGTTTTTAATGTATTTCATTTTTATCATTCCTTTTCTTTTTTATTTTTGGCTTTTTGACAACCATTTTTGTTAGGCGTTTGAGGAAGTGAAGCTGTTTTCCTCATGTTTTAAAAGCTAGAAATAAATTACAGTGTACGCTCCTTTCTTTTTTCGTTTTGTTGGTTCATTTTCGCCAGTGTGTTCGTGTCGTTTGCTGTGACGAGAACGCAACATAGACACAAAGAAAACACAAGGGCGAGCTTGCTCGTTTATATACCCTTGTGTTTTCGACTGGATATGTTAAGGTAACAAACAGTAAATGACACGTTACAGAATGCAAAATGTAGCAACTAAAAAAAAGAAAGAATGCTGTTGTGTGCTTTATTTCTCGATCTGCTTTTAAAAAATGAGGAAATTTTTTTATAAAAAAAGAGTAGTTACCGTTTTTTGGTAACTACTCTTTTCTTATGATGCATGATATACCACTAGTAACTACTATTTTTTAAAAAGCATACGCTTTATCATTAGCTTCTTTCATCGAATCGACTATTTGCCCTGGTTTGTTAGCGTCTCCGACCACCATTACATGAGCAAAAGATTCTTGAATTGATTTTACAAATGATCTACGAGGAGTCACACCGAGAGCGAGGACGACTGAGTCACATGGCAACTCATGTTCAAATCCCATATCAGGCTCCTTGAGCAATACATGGTCGCCATTGATTTTATCTAACATCCGATTGGTTTGAATAGAAACATTTGCTTCTTTCAAGTGATTTAAAAGCATCATTCTATTACTTGTATACAACGCGTTACCTACACTATTTGACATTTCAACCACGGTGACGTGATTATTCATTGCCATGACTTCGGCTGTTTCTAGCCCTGTCACACCACCACCGATGATGACGACCTTTTGATTTTCTATTGTCACTTTTTTTAATAGAACATCTTCAGCAGTAACGACATGTTCTTGTTCGACACCTTCGATTCGAGGAACAATTGGGCTACCTCCACACGCAACGACAACACCAAATGGATTCATCTCTTGTAACCATTCGATTGTGACTTCCTGATTCAATATAACTGTCACTCCAGCATCTCTTATTTCTGCGGCTAGAGTCTTAATTAACTCACCAATCATTTGTTTTGCTGGTGGTTGTTCAGCTGTTTTTAATGTCCCACCTAGTGAGTCAGTTTTTTCGACTAACGTCACCCGATACCCCCGCTTAGCCAATACAATAGCTGCGTGCATTCCACCAGGCCCTGCACCGACAACAACAACCTCACGTCCATCCCCATCTTTTATCAGAGTTTGGTCGTTGTACCGTAGTTCTCTTCCAACAATCGGATTGACCGTACATTCGATTGGCTTACCATTAAAGACCGTTTTAAAACATTGCAAACAACCAATACATTTATGGATGAGTTCCTCTTGACGTGCTTTCGCCTTATTAGGCCAGTATGGATCAGCTAAAAAGGCTCTACCAAATGATGCAAAGTCGCAAATTCCTTCTTCTAAGAACAGTTCAGCTGTTTTCGGATATTTTAAATTATTTACTGCAATAACAGGAATCGATACTTCTTCACGAATAGCTTTTGCTAAATGTTTTTTCCAGCCTTCTGGTAAAAATTGTGGTTCGATGACTGCATACCCAGTTTCGTAAGTCCCTGCGCTTACATCAATGGCAGCAACGCCTTGCGCTTCTAGTATTTTTGCGATTTGAATGGTATCTTCAAGCTTTAGGCCACCTTCGATGAACTCATCGGCACTTATGCGGACTGATACAGGAAACTTAGGACCACATGCAGCTTGAATCCCTTTGACAATACTCGTTAAAAACGTTAGTCGTTTAAAGAAATCACCGCCATATTTATCCGTTCTCTTATTTGTATAAGGACTCAAAAATTCATTAATTAGATAGCCGTGTGCTCCGTGAAGCTCTACACCATCGAACCCCGCCGTTTTAGCAACCACTGCTCCTCTAATAAACTTCTCAACGAGGTCATCGCATTCTTCAGTTGTTAATGCACGAGGCATTTCTTTTACTACCCCACAAGGAATCGCGCTGGGTGCGACAGGTTGAACACCATTTAATAAACTTCTTGACACCTGGCGACCAGGATGATGCAATTGCAAAAAGATTTTACTATCATATTTGTGCACAGCCTCAGTTAATTGAACCAGTTTACGAATGTATTTACCTGATGTCACACTCAACTGTCCAGGTTCACCAATACCAGTCACATCATCAATACGAGCGATTTCAGTAATGATTAACCCGCATCCCCCTTTGGCACGTTCTTCATAATAACGAATGACTTCATCCGTCGCCTCACCGGTAAAACTTGAAAGACTTGTACCCATAGGCGGCATAACAATTCGATTTTTGATTTCTACTGATCCGATCATTCCAGTAGCAAATAGTTTTTCATACATACGATTTCCTCCTAAATAAATAGAACTTCCACAAGTTCAATTTATCACAATACAAGGGAATCTGACTATGTGCTAAAGTCTAAAATCACAGTCCTGAATTGTACATGATGCACACTTCGTACTAGAGATGCGTTCAAATGCGTGAAAAGCCAATTGTAAAAGTTGATTTTTAGCAAAATTTTTATATTCGTCCTGATAACAGACGACATAATAAGAAAATATTTGGTAGGAAATCAATAATTGCACAAGGATGACGGAATTAGAATAGGAAAATTCACCTATTTCGCTCGCTCGTTTCAACTTATAACGGACAGTATTTCTATGGATGGACAGACAAATAGCTGTATGATTGACATTTTCATGTTGCAATAAATACGTATACAACGTCTCAAATAAGTCTGTATGATGTGCCAAATCATAGTGGATTAACTTTTGAAGTACTGGATGGAAATATTTTTGCTTCACTTGTTCAATTGGCATACTTGGCAACAGTGCATAAAGATTGACCTCATAGTACTCTGTAAGGGGCTTAACCGGTAGTGAAAATCGTGCCAGTCGATCGCATTCCAATGCCTCTATATACGCTTGGTTTGTCTGTAATAAATCCGAAAAATCCGCACTGACACTAATTTTGAGTCCGTGCTTTGTTGCAAAGGCAGATAGGCTTTCTTTGTTGGTCTGAAAGCTTATACTATCAAAAAGAATCACTACTTTCTCTTGATAGACAGCCGCTGTTTTCATTTGAAGTAACTCCTGAAATCTAGCCTGAATCTCTCTCAACGTCATACGTGAACGGCTTGTTGAATGCGACTGTTGCCAAAAATCAATGATTAGTAGTCGCCAATTACTAATTTGTAATAGTTGCTTATTTTCTATCCGTTCAGCTAGTTCCTTTGATGAATGAATGGATTGGTCTAATAAGTCAATCACAATCATTTCAGTATTATGAGTGGATAACCGATTTCGCTCATTCTTGGATAGTAGCTCTGAGACCATCTTTCCTAAAATATCAATCAGTATTTTATCATCTGATGTCAATTCGCGTTGAGAGTCAAGCATAAGTAAAAAGCCTAGTTCTACTCCTCTATTCTTAACAACTTTCACTAATTTCGTGTCGTGACAAATCTGACATGGAAAAAAATAAGGCGATTCATCACTAACCGTCACATGAGCTAACTGCTTTGCTTTAAAAACATATTCAACTGAACAAAACCCTCTGTTCACATAGGATTGCCAATAAGGATCAGTAATGTTTTCAGCATTCGAATGAGACACGATTTTATAGGAATTATCCAGTAATACCAAGGGATTCCCCAATACATTCGCACTTTTTTCCAAAAATTCATTTATCGTCGGACTACCCAGATACACGTCTAGCATGCCAGCTTTCATTTGAATAAGATCTTCCATCAAGAACGCCTCTCTTTTGAGTTTTCTATCGTTCATTATATCACAATCACACGTCGCTTGTGAACACAGAAAGGAGTTAGTTTAGCAGTAAAGGTGAATGTCCAGATACATCTCGTAAAACCAAGTCAACTCGTTAGTATCGTAAGTTTCATAAAAAAAAGCAAGTAACATAGTAAGGAATTACGGTTCTATAATATTTGGTGTTGTTACTCACATTGAGTAACAACACCAAATATTATAGAACCCCTTTTTTAAGGTTTAAAGTCCTGGAAGTTTAGGTGTCTTGGGTATTGGTGGTGTAGGTGGCTGCAAGCTTTCCATTTTTTGTTGAATTGCTTTAAATTCAGGGGTTTCTTGGTGTTGATTTTGAACCATTTTTTGCTCTATTCTCTCTAAAGTCGGTTGAATCTCTTTCCCTGATACTTTACGATTTAATTCTCTTTCTAAGGTCTCTTTCGGACTAATGGAAGGCGTTTCTAAGCTTGAATAGAGTTTCACTCCTTCTCTATTGTAAAGCCTTATATCGCTAAATAAGCCCGTTTTATGAAGGGTTTCTAAATTGGTCGGTAAGTTTTTGACAACAATATCATGCGCTTGTTTTGGTGTTGCCCTGGCTGTCATTGGATCATCTGCATACATAGTTTCATAACGTTCAATTGTTCCTAAATATGAGTTGATTTTAGGTACTGCCATGACATACATTTTTGTTTCATAACCTTTGGCTTGAAGCATTGTTGCGGTTTGAATAGGAACGTCTGTTGTTCGTCCTGTACCTTCGATCACCAAATTATACCCTTTATCGCTCAAACGGCTTATGATCGCTTCTGTCATGCGATTAGAATAAGGGGTAACGTGTTTTACTACGTCTTTTTCATAAAGCTTCACTAGTTCATCAAAATTAGGGTGCTGTTGTTTAAAGGTATCATTATCAATGACAATAACATTCCCTTGTGTTTCTTCAAAAATTGCTGATCGCAAACTGGTTTTCCCTGACCCTGGTTGCCCACCAAGTAAAAAAGCGGTTGGCGATTCAACCGCTAGTCTATTTTTAGTTAGTCGTTCAACATTCTTTTCTAAACGATCTTCAAATTGCTTTTCGGTGAAGTCAGTAATATTCGCCATATCTCTCAATCCCACCCTATACTTATTAATAAAACTAACTGGAAGCCATTGAATATTTTTTGTATTATTTAAAACGATCTTTTCCCCTTGACGTTCATAAATTGGAACAAAAATTTTCGTATTATCGTATAGCATAACATTATCACAAAGAGGGGCTATATATTCTAGATTCTTTAATGACTGACTATACCGCTTTTTTATGAGTTCATCAGGTATGCCATGACCGCCCTTTTCAACCCTTTGTTTGACACGTTGTATTGCCAAATCAGCATTGTCTATCCCAACATAAAATAAATTTACCTCATAACCCTGTGCCTTGGCTTTTTCAATCCATTTTTTCTGTCCTTGTCCAGATAATGTGGTTTCTTGGTGAAAAGACCTTTTAGATTCAATTGCTTGATTCATTTGTTTTACAACTTCACGCATAGCCTTCATATTATCTGAGTTTTTTCGCCAGTCACCACCATTTTTAATTAGAATTTCATCAGCATTAATTCGTTGTGTATCTTGAAAGAGTTGCGGTACTGTTTGATAAAGTGTTGATTTCCCTGCTCCATTGACGCCCGCAACAATAATATATTGTGGTCTATCCTTCATATTAAATCACAAAATCTTTCTGCTTGATAATTAGTTTTTGCTTTTGTTGCAATTGATAAGTAAATAATTCCTTATAAAACTCAAATTCTTCTTGTGTTTCAGCCAACTCATACGCTTTTTTTAGTTCCATAATGTCCATTTTTGACACAGTGTGATAGATTTCTTTTAATTCCTCTTGAGTTGTCATATTAGATCACTCCTTTTAGAAAAGGCGCCATTTCAACAATTTTTTTTGAATAGCTATTCATTGACCGCCAATACTCATGAATAGCTTGTAATTCTTCAAATGGTTGTTGAAATAAATCAACTTCTTGTGCCACTTCTAATTGATTTAAAAGGTTCACTTCTAGTAAACGAGTATTTTTAGTATCTAGTTCATGATTCAAAACATAATTTAATACCCGATTATAAACACTTGCCGATAACTCATTAATGATTTCAATTTCAAATGTTTTTTCATACGTAACTGCCATTTCATGTTCACTCCTTTTAAAGTTTGTCAGGTAAATATTTCCGTATATATTCTTCTAAGGCTTGATCCATAACTTTTTTTACGTTTCCGCCATTCTTTGCTGTTTCTATTTTTATGATATGGTGCAAGTCAGCACGAACACGAACCGTCTTATCCCCCATTATATCTTTTTTTGCGCTGATTGGCGTATCATTTCGTTTGGCTTTCTGTGCGCCTAAATTTCCCACGATCTCTCACTTCTTTCTATTTCTTCTTATTCTTATTATATCATCAACAATCACAAATCACAAGTGATTTGTGATTCTATTCTTTTTCGTTTTCTAATTGAATAATTCGCTCAAGCATTTCAAAAAATACGTTCTCATACATGGATAAAACTTTTTTGTCATAGCCTTTGTGTTCTGTAATTCCGTTTTTAGACCAGGTACTTACTTTATTACTTCGCTTGATAATATTTTGGAAAACCAAGTTATCTTCTTTATGTTGCTTGTACAGTTCTTCCAGGTTTGATTTTATCGTTGCGCTGTCCGTATCAACTAAATAAGGAACAAAACCGATCATATCTAGTCCAGGGTTAAGTTGTTCTTGTAAATCAATCAAATAGGAAATATAGTTTTGAATGTTGTTTGTACTTTCTTCTTCTGCTTGTAAAGGGATCATAACGTAATCACTTGCCACGATTGCATTATTTGTATAAACGCTTGGCGTTGGTACGGTATCAATAATAATGAGATCATAGTCACTTTTTAAAGGTTCCAACAGAGTAGCTAGTAATTTACTTTCATTTTCAAACGTCCATGAGCGAGTTAATTTTGGCAGTAACATCAAATCAAACGTGCCAGGGATCAAGTCTAAATTATCAGTCCTTCATAAAAATTGATACGTGGTATCCTTTATGTATTCCTATTTATCGCTCTTTTTCTTTTATCCTTGGCACTTACCAGTATTCATTTAAACCAATTTCTTAGCAGAAAAGTCTTGGCGTAGGTCATAATTCTGCACAAATGGATAACGTCCCACCTTGGTCTATTCAGTTGTCAAAGATCAATTAGCTTTCTGCTATGTAGGATTCTTTGCTTAATAACGGAATAGATTTTCTCTTCTACCTCAAAAGCAAAAAGGATAAATTTTCCCCTACACTTTAATAGTGAAAATTTATCCTTCTTGGTAACTAGATTTATGAAATTTTTAAAAATTATATATGAAAAGTAATTGCTGTAATTATAGCAATGGTAATTCTAGCTTTACTCTTGCACTAGGTTTATCTAAATTGTTTTCTAATATAATGCGTCCATTATGTAATAACATTATTTTCGAAGAATTATATAAGCCTAATCCATAGTTTGTAGCCGAGTGTCTACTCTTATCTCCACGGTAAAATTGCTCAGTTCCTCGTATCAAATCCTCATTTGAAAATCCTGGTCCCTCATCTATCACAGATATTGAAAGTGTCTTATCTGTAGTCATTATTAGTAAATCAATGTTAGATTTATCTGGTGAATATTGAATAGCATTACTAAATATATTTTGAATGACTCTTTCAAATAATTTCATATCTATCATTATATCTCCATCTTCACAATTGATGAATTTAGATATGCTACGGTTATGAATTAATGTAATCTCTCTCGCTATCGTACTAACTCTTTCGATAATCTCTGACACCTTTACTTTTTTTAAATTCAACCCGTCTAATTTATTTGACTTATTCATCTCCATCAGAGCTTTTGTATAATCTGATATACGTTGTGAATTTTTTATAATGTATGATACATATTCTTTTTGTTCATTAGTTAATTCTGTTTCCTTTAACAATTCAGCATTACCTTGGACAATAGAAACAGGAGTTTTTAAATCATGTGTTAATGCTGATATCTGACTTCTCTTATTCTCCTCTTGAATCCAATTTTCTCTTAATGAATCACTTAAAGCTATTTTCATTTTATCAAGGCTATTTAAGACATCATTAAATTCTCTGATATTTGAACTTCCTATATCAAAATCTAATTCTTGATTTGCAATTTTGTCTGATACCTCTAGCATTGGTGATAATTGCCTTGTTATTCGTTTTGCCCAAATTAGAGTTGCCACAAATGCACTAATGAAGCAGAAAATTATTAATAAAAATGATAATAGTAAATTTATGCTAGGGAAATGTTTTTCCATCCAATCATTATTATAATGTGGTTCTACTGAGTAATTGATTACCACATAGCCATCACTCCTCTTAAATTCTATAAATGAAGAAGATGGAGTTGAAATTCCCTTACGATTATGAAAATTCTTAGCTTTCAACTGAATCGTGGCATCCATGTTAGTTTTAATCATCTCACCATTTGGTGATAAAAACATATATCTTGCTCCATTAGGGATCAAAGCTTCATTAAACTCTTTTGCATTTGAAATTTCTTGCTTTCTTTTGAGTATTAAATTTTCTGTATGATCAGCAGGGATAATTAATCCAACATTATAAAAGGCAGTAAAGGTTAAGATAGCTAAAATAATAGCACACGCCAAACCAATACCAACCGTAATTAAATATTTTAGAAATACTATTTTAAGTGACTGACCTTTTCTAATTAATCCCATTTATAACCAATCCCCCAGACTGTAGCAATTGGATTTTCACCGAATTTTTGAAACTTTGCTCTTATATTTTTGACATGTTCTGAGATGGCGGAAGAATCACCAATTCCATCAAATCCAAAAATCATTTCATATATCTGTTCTCTTGAAAATACTTGTCCTTTTCTCTTTGCTAAAAGTTCCGAAATTTGATACTCAGACTTTGTCAGATGAACTTCTTCTTCCTTCACAAATACTTGATTTGATGATAAATCAAATTTTATATTTCCAAGGTTTAAACTCGAATGTTTTTCTCTTTGTTCTCTTCTCAGATGAGCTTCTACCCTTGCTAACAATTCACCAACACCAAATGGTTTAGTAATATAGTCGTCTCCTCCACTTAATAAACCATCAACTATATCAGATTCCATTGTTTTTGCAGTTAAAAAGATAATTGGACAGTCCACTTTACTACGGATTTTTTTACAATAGCTAATTCCATCAACCTCTGGCATCATTACATCAAGCAATATTAAATCATATTTTCCCAAACTATTTTCATCAATATCTGCAGTAGTTTGGTAAATATCAACAATATAATCCTCTTTTATTAAAATATTCTTGATTAGAATAAGCATATCTATTTCATCATCTATTGCAAGAATTTTTGCCATACCAAACCACCTCCAAATTTATAAATAATTTATTATTATACTATATACCTTTTACATTAGAGCCATTATTCACTAATTGGCTTTCCATCCCACCTATTAAACCATAATAATGAACCAATAAAAATGACTACTGTAATTGGTAATGCTACATACGCCCACATGGCAAGCTCTTTAATTAAATATAAACTACCAGTTAACTTGCTTCCGACAATATATGTTGCAGATAATCTCGATGACCAAGTACAAGGTAAAAAATACCAGATATTTTCACCTAAATTGGTTATTGAAAGTAAGGCAATCAACGTTTCCACAAATCCCAATCCAATAGATGCACCACCACCTAACATAATTGATACCCATAAGTGAATCATATATGTAGATAAACATCCTATAAAAACTAATAATAATTCAATTAGCCAAGCCATAGTACCTTGATTACCAAATAGCATTGCAAATATAAAAACTGCTAAACTTATAGAAAATAGGAAACTCAGTAAGAGCATTATAAGTTTTCCGCCATAAGCCTTGCTTCTGGATTTTGTAGTTGATAGAATCGCTTGAAATCGTCCAGCACTTGCTTCCATGTCAACAACCTTAGATGTGATAGCACCAAATATTATTGGTAAGATAGCTCCTAAAAGCACAAAATAATTCTGTATGATATCCATATCAAAAAAATTTTTTAGACCTGTAAATGTTGCTGCCCCATAGAACAATAGGGCATATAAAACAGGTAAGATAAAGTGAGCCCACGGAATCCATGTATGCTTCAATTTATAAAACTCTGATTTTAATATATTCATCATTACTTCACCTCTTGCTTAGAAAACCATTTTGCAGTAATGAAAGTCAATAATGTAAACAAACATATTGACAAAATACAAGGAACAAGTAAGGATGTGTTTAAAATCAATGGATTTGATACTTCTGTTGGCACACCGCTCGGTAAAATACGCATAACGGGTACCATCAATCTAATCCCCCAAGAATAAGGGCAATAAATCCACATAGAACCGTCAGCTAACAAAATTCCTGCCACCAAACCTAATACAGCATTTACTACAATGCTTGCTATAAACCCAAACTTTTTAGCCAGGAAAAGACAAAATGGAACTTGCCATATGTTAGTTATAACCAATAATACACTTGCAAATAATAATGTCGTGAATGCATAGTTTCCTGTTAATTGTTCTCCAAGGAAAAATTGAAAAACAAATACTCCTAGCATATGCAAAATAGCAGTTATACTTAGATAAATTGAAGCTGTTAATATTTTTGATATCCATATCTTTTTTAAATCAATATTGAGTGGAAGAATTGCTCGGTATTTTAATTTTCTCTCTTCTTTTCTATGCATCATTGCAGGTATTAAAGCGAAAGTTGCCGGCATTAAAATCACATACCACCAATTGTATGCGTTTATGCTAAAATATGATGGCATTAATACGAATGCATTTAGTAAAGCTATAATCGGGGCAATGAGTAATATCTTCAACAAAAAGCTATGTTTGTGTTTCAAATTTTCTGCAAAAATATAATTTTTCATTAAGCTACACCCTCTTTCCATTCTTTACAACATTCATAAAAAGTTCTTCTAAATTTTCATTATGATTAATTGTGTTTTGATATTTTAATTCTCCATCATGAATAATTCCTATATGATCAGCAGTTTGTTCCACTTCTGCTAAAATATGACTAGACAGAATTACTGTTATTCCTTTTTTTGGAAAGCTTCGTATTAAATCTCGTAATTCTTGTATTCCTAATGGATCTAATCCGTTTGTCGGTTCATCTAGTATCAATAGTTTAGGATTATTTAATAAAGCAATTGCAATACCTAATCTTTGTTTCATCCCCAAAGAAAATTGACCGCTTTTCTTTTTTCCGGTATTTTTTAAATCTACAATTTCTAAAACTTCATCAATTCTTGCTTCAGGCAATCCAAGTAATAATGTTCTAACTTTAAGATTTTCTCTTGCGCTTAAATTTTCGTATAAGGGTGGCATCTCGATTAAAGCACCAATATCTGATAAATCATTTCTACTCCATTCATGTCCTTCAAACATAATTTCACCTGACGTCTTGTGTAACATACCTGTAATCATCTTTAATGTCGTAGATTTACCTGCACCATTAGGTCCTAGTAATCCATATACTGAATTTTCCTCGATTTTTAATGACACATTATTTACAGCTTTTTGTTTTCCAAAAACCTTTGTTAGCTCATTTGTTTCCAAAATATATTTACTCATATTTTGTTCCTCCTTTTTCTTCTGATAACAGTATAAAAAACAAGCTTAAGGATTCTATAAGGAAAAATATTTTTCAGAAATAAGCAGGCAAATTCCAATCTGTCTGCTTATTTTCAATACTATTTAAGGTCCTTCAGCAATTCTCTTAACTTGTCCAATATCTTATTTCTTCTCTTTATGAGGGCTGGATGAGATATTTTTTTAGTTTCAGCTACTGACCGAATGGTTTCATCATTGAAATAAAGTCTATCAATGATTTCTCTTTCTTCATCATTTAATTTTGATAGTGCATCTCGTACTGCCTCTATCATCATTTGCGTCTGAACAATCTTATCTACATCAAATCCCTCGTCAACGATGCTATCTTCAAAATATCCATCATGGTCAAAAGAAGAAAATAAAAGCAGATGATTTTTTCGATCTATCTGCTTCAAGTAATTCTCATGATTTTTCTCTTGCCAATAGATTTTATAGATCTCCTCGCTAACTTTGATCTTCTTTCCGTTTACAAACAAGAAATATTCTTTATTCATTTTTTGTCCTCCTTTTCGTTTCAAAATCTTGTTTGAAAACAAAAAAGGAGGACTACGGCATGATGGCACACCGAGTCCTCGCAAATGAACAAAAACAGTCCTACTATTTAATTTATTAAGTTTGGAATTAGGTAAAGGATAAATGCAATAAGGAAAATTTTCCGCACAAAAAATGGTGAATTCCTTTTTATTAAATCGTGCGTAACCAATCCCATGAAATCATCCTCTGATGTTAGGATGATTTCATGGACACGATTTGGTAGAATCTAACTACTAAGAAAAGGACGTGTCCAAGATGGCAAAAGCCAAGAAAAAATTTGATGAAGACTTTAAGAAGATAATCTTAGATTTAAACCAGTCTGGCCAATCGGTCGAGGAACTGGCTGAGCAATATGGTATCGCTACACAAACGATTTTATGCTTATTTTGAAAAAGAGATAAAATCAATATATCCCTTTTCTCCGATTTTTACAACGGCATTGTAGGGCTTTTTCTCTTTGTTTTTGATTCCTTTTACCAGAGTTTCTTTTCCCTCCAGTAATTCTTTTACATTCGTTTTGGTGAGTTTTTTCTTTCTAAAATGTTCAGCTAAAGTAAACTTACATTCAGGATAATTTGAACAACCATAAAACGATTTTTTTAACACAATATTGTTGCCACACTTAGGACATTTTCCTACAATACTTTTTTCAGCTTCTTTTTCTTTCTGTACCTGGTAATCAGCAAAACTTAATTTCTCTATATCGGTAGGTACAGCTTCCAATAAATGAACGATAAACTTCTTGATATTATCTGTTGCGACAATGATTGTATTTGCTTGTTTTAAAAGTTTGGCAACGATCTTAAACTGTTTGCCCTTGTCTTTTGCAACTTCAAAATCGTATCGATCAGGAAAAATCGGTAAAGATTCAAGTTTCCAATTTTGCCACTTTTCGTCATAATGACCTGGTTCTGCTAATTCCACTAAATGCCCAAAACCAAAGGTGATAAACGTTTCATCTGTAAATAGTGGGTCTTTGATCTCAAAATATCCGTCTTTCTTATCACTCTGATTAAATGCCTGGGCATAGGCTAACGCCTGGCTTGGTTTTTCAGCTAAAATAACTGTACTCATTAACTATCCCTCTTTCCCTTGTTTTTTCTTTGATCGACTGTCACGTTATATCTTGTACGATACCTTCTAAACGTTCGGCGATTAATTCCAGTTTGTTCCTCAACTTCTTTATCGGAACAACCGTTCAAAAATAAATCAAAAGCATGTTTTAAACGTGGATCATTTTCTTTAAATTTATGCTGACGACCTTTGAATTTTCCTTTTGACTTAGCTATTTCAATCCCTTGGGCTTGCCGTTCTTTAATACGTTTACGTTCAGATTCAGCTTGATACTTATATAATTCAATCACTAGATTATTAATCAAACGCCGTAAATTTTCATCTTCAATCCCATTCATTGAGGGTAAATTTAAGACTTCCAAGGTTGCCCCCTTAATTTGAATTTGATTCATCAATTCTGTTAATTCTTTATTATTTCGTCCTAATCGATCTAATTCAGTAACAACAACAATATCCCCTTCACGAATATAGTTAAGCATAGCTTGTAATTGTGGACGTTCGACCGATTGACCGCTTAATTTGTCTGAAAAGACCTTAGAAACGCCCTGTAACGCTTGTAATTGCCGATCTAAGTTCTGTTCTTTGCTACTAACACGAGCATACCCTATTTTAGTCATGTTAAAAAACAGCTCCCTTGTTAAAAAAAATAAATTGGAAGTGAGTTCTATTTAATCACTTTGACTAGCAAATACTAACAATAAGACACACACACCAAAAATCAAAAATTCACTACTTTTAGTTAAAAACCATGTAAACACAAGAGCCAACCCAATCCATGTAATCGGGTTCTTCAAATATTTTTCCAAGATTTCCCTCCTTTAATATGCCCAACTTAAATGACCTACTATATAAAGCTATTATACTGATAAATGAGTTATAGGACAAATAAGTATACTCTATTGGCCATTAAAAATAAGCAAATTAAAATTCTAAACCTAATACATGTTCTAGAGATTCAAGCTCTCTTTCATTTAATGTACTTAGTTTTTGATAAATATGATCTGGTTTAAATTCATATAAATATTTTTCGCCGTCTTTAGAAATGCTTTTTATTTTAGGGATAATTTGAACTACTTTTTTGGTTCTGTTGCAAAGTTTTCCAAAAAATCTATTTTAGTGTAAAATTGAGAAAAAAGACAGAGAGGACAGAGTAATGAATCATTTTAAAGGCAAACAATTCAAAAAAGACGTCATTATTGTCGCTGTTGGTTACTACCTGCGTTACAATCTAAGCTATCGTGAAGTTCAGGAATTGTTATATGATCGTGGAATAAATGTTTGTCATACTACGATTTATCGTTGGGTGCAAGAGTACAGCAAAGTCCTCTATTATCTTTGGAAGAAGAAAAATAGACAATCCTTCTATTCATGGAAAATGGACGAAACCTATATCAAAATTAAGGGACGTTGGCATTATCTTTATCGTGCAATTGATGCGGACGGCTTAACCTTAGATATCTGGTTACGAAAGAAACGGGATACGCAAGCAGCCTATGCTTTCTTAAAACGACTCCATAAACAGTTTGGTGAGCCGAAAGCAATTGTGACCGATAAAGCACCTTCTCTTGGCTCCGCCTTTAGAAAGTTACAGAGTGTGGGTTTATATACTAAGACAGAGCACCGAACTGTGAAGTATCTTAACAATTTAATAGAACAAGACCATCGACCTATTAAACGACGAAATAAATTTTATCAAAGTCTCCGTACAGCCTCTTCCACGATTAAGGGCATGGAGACCATTCGAGGAATATATAAAAAGAACCGAAGAAATGGAACGCTCTTCGGCTTTTCGGTGTCTACTGAAATCAAGGTATTAATGGGAATAACAGCCTAAGATATTTGGAGTTCAGAGAGGGCGCGTTTGATTTTCAAACTTCGCAACAGAACCGCAGAAAGGGGTTCTTTTTTCATCACTTAACGGGTGAAGATGAAAAAGTAATTGTAAGCTGCCGTGAGGCAGTTTCACATGGTTTTAATTAAAAGTATGAATTATTCAGGTACTTATTATATTTTCGCAGAATCATACAAAAAAAGGCATCGTTCATATCTATGGAGGACAGTATCTGGGGACAAGCTTTCTCGTTGCCGTCAGTCTCTTCGCTGCTTATGTCCTGAATCTCATTCCTCAAGACTGGATCATTGGGCTCTTGGGACTGATACCTCTATACTTAGGTATCCAAGTCGCCCTTTACGGTGAAGAGGAAGAAGAAGAGGAGGAAGTCGTCGAAAAAATCAGTTCCGGCGGATCGAGTCGCTTGTTCTGGACCGTGACTCTCATCACTGTCGCGTCGGGCGCTGACAACTTGGGTATCTATATCCCTTACTTTACCTCACTTGATCCGATCGACATCATTTTTGCCATACTCGTCTTTGCCGTTTCCGTAGCCATACTTTGCTATATCAGCTTCCGCCTGGCTAAGTTCTCCTTCATCTCAGAAACCTTGGAGAAATACGAGCGAGTCATTGTTCCTATCGTTTTCATTGGTCTGGGTATCTACATTTTGCTAGAAAACGGTACGATACAGACACTCTTTTCAATGCTCAGCTAAATATGAACACTAGAAAGCCCCCAAGTCTGTTTGATCAGTCTCAGGGGCTTTCTTTCATAAAATGTTCAGTTTAAACCTTTACAGACTTTAAAGATGGATCCGAGACTCTCTCTTCTTGCTTCAGACCTTTAGATCCAAGTAGACGGAGACCATTAAGAATAACGAGTATTGTTGACCCTTCATGGAATAATACCGCTAGTGGAAGTTCTAATACGCCAAAGAGGTTCAAGACGATCAAGGTCACGATCACGCTGATCGAGAAAATCACATTCTGCAAAATGATTTTGTTCAGTTTCTTACTCAACTTGTAACTGTAGAACAGTTTCGACAAGTCATTTTTAACGACAACGACATCGGATGATTCCACCGCCACAGAGGAACCGCTGCCCATCGCGATCCCGATATCTGCATTTGCCAGAGCTGGCGCATCATTGATCCCGTCACCGATCATGCCGACCACTTCTTCCTTATCCTGACTCTCCCTGACATAGGCGATCTTGTCTTCCGGCAACATGGACGCTTTATAGTCATCGACACCGACGACCTCTGCTACCGTCTCTGTCACTTCTTCGTTATCACCCGTTAATAACGTGACTTTAATGCCTTCTTTCTGGAAGTTAGCCACGGCATCTGCCGACTGTCTGCGAATCTGGTCACTGAGTGAAAAGTAACCAACGACCTCCTCTTCTTTTGCTGCGAGAATGATCGTGTTGCCTTTTTGGAAGTACTGCTTGAAGCGATCGTAGTTTTTGAATGTACTGAAGGCTGAAGGTTTTCCCACCCTTACTGTGCCTTTCTTGATACCGGAACCGGCTATTTCACTAACAGGTTCATTATGATCGACTGAACTCAGATCCGTCTCTTTAAACGCCGTCACGATAGCTCGAGCGATCGGATGACTCGACTGCTGTTCCATATAGATCACTTCTTTCAATACATCATCGGGAGCACTGTATTCATCGACCTTGAATTCACCATAAGTCAGCGTGCCTGTCTTGTCTGTGTATAAGATATCCATCGTGCTCAAAGCTTCCATTGCAGCCCCCCCTTTGAATAAAATCCCGTTTTTTGCTCCATTACTGATCGCACTCAACGTTGCTGGCGTGGCCGAAGCGACTAAGGCACAGGGACTGGCGACTGTTAGAAAGACCATACCGCGATAAAAGGCTTCTTCGAATGGCAGATCCATCAATGCATACATCACAACGATGAAAATCGGCACGATAACTAGTACAGAAATAACATACTTGCTCTCTATCCGGTCAATGAATTTAGAGATGCGTGAAGGACGGCTCTGCGCTTCTTCGACCATCCGAATGATATTGGAGAAGACTGTTTCATCGCTGGATTTGGTTACATCGATATAAAAAACGTCGCCTTCATTGATCGTTCCTGCGAACACTTCATCTTCGGCCTCTTTCACGACAGGAACCGATTCGCCAGTGAGAGCTGATTCATTGACGATCGATTTGCGGTCAATGATTCCGTCGATCGGGATCTTTTCCCCTTTAGAAACGACGACCCTTTCCCCTACATTCAGGTCTTCAGTAGGAACGGTTACCACTTCACCATTTTCTTTCAAGACTTGAGCTGTTTCAGGTACCTGAGCCATCAATTCCGAGATCGCTGAGGTCGATTTGTTGTTCGCATAATCTTCTAGTACTTCAGCTGCGGCAAAAATTAGTAGTAAGGCTGCTCCTTCTGATTCAAAATCAATGATCACAGCACCAAGTGCAGCGAGGATCATAAGTAGATCCACGTTGGGCGACTTGTCGCGCACTGTTTCTACGATCGCATTTTTGGACGCATAAAAGCCTAAGAAAAATATAGCAGCATAGAAAAGCCAGCGACTGTACTCACTATTCATCGTTCCAAATATAAAGCCAGCTGCGGCAAACAAAATACCGATAGCTAAAAACTGGCCCTGCCTACTCTTTATTAAATAACTGATCATGTTATTCCCTTCTTTCATCATTATTTTTATTCTATCACATATCACAGACAACTGGCTTAAAGAGCGGTCTCCCTTCTTTTCCACTTATTTTTCTGTATTAAAAAAGGGCATACCCGTAGAACAGAATTAACTGTCCCACAGATATGCCCTTAGAATACATAGTCTGCTGCCGCAAATAATTGCAGCCCGGCTGCATGAACCTCGTGTTACGTTCACCGCCTGTTCAGATCACAATGATTAGCTCAAACGCCCCTAATCAAAGCTTTCATATTAAGTTGTCGTCTTTTACCAACTTGTCTTGTGAAGTTAGTTTCATAATAGCACATCAAATTTAATCGGTCAAGCCTTTACTTACATTTGTATGCATCAAGTTTTCCTCGGTAACCTTTATTCTAAATGACCCTTAAAATAAATGCGGTTTTTTGTTTCTATTCATTTAACTAAATGAAAGGGCTAGTTGGCCTATAAAGCTGCTTTTCGGACCATAATTGACGATAGAACCCGTTTGGATTGTTTGGCCGTAGAATCTATTTTCTTTAACGCTTGACGGACAGCTCCTTTAATCTCTTCACCTAGTGATTCGACTTTATCTGTTATTTCAGCTGTTAAAGCTGTCTGTAAAAGCCCATTTTTCTCTGCAGTGAGAATTGCCACAACGTGGCTAGCTCCTTTTTTTGTCCAGCTTCGGCCTTGTCTCTTCATGCGATATGTATACAGACGATGACCCGTCTCTCCAGCCCCTGTGCCTCTATCAATCGATAATTCACGCTTCTTAAACGGTTTGATATAAACCCAGTTCCGAGATAAGTAATTTTTGAGCTTTCTAATCTGTTCCAATCGATCTTCTATAATGACTTCGGGAAGATCAATCAGACGACTTTCAATGGTGGCACAAAGTGTTTCAATTCTATCCCAATCATATTGATAGATAGCTTTCTCCACCTGCTTGGCCATTGGCTTATCAAAGGATAAACGTTCTTTTATCTTTTTGTGCACATGAAATAAGTCTCTAAAATGCTCGTGCTGCTTACTATAACCATCCATGGATTCAAATTTATCTGCTTCATAGCCACTGCCGCCATCACTGTTCGTAACCACAATGGTATCTTTTAAATTGTATACCTGATTTAAATAATGCGCGGCTTGCTTAAAGGCATCCTGACTAGATTCTACACTGGAAAAAACCATAGGGTTAATCAGTGTATGCCGCTTTTTCTCCCTATTCACGCCTTCATGTATAACGATTCTATGAATAACCGGAGATTAAAATAACAAGTACATATAAATTACAATATGTTAGACCTGAATAATTCATAGCTTAAATTATAGAGGTATGAATTATTCAGGATAATTATTCAGGATAATTATTTCCAGCCTAATATATAATCAGATTAATAGAATACCCTCTAAAATGATTTCATTTTAGAGGGTATTTATTATGCTTTTTGAAGAACTTGGATATCTTGGTCAGTGACACTATTTTTTCCTTTAACAACTCAATTGTAATCTCTTCAACCTCTTCAAAAGAAAGTATTTCTAAGATTCTGACACCTCCCATTAAATTAAAATACATTATTGAAGTTCGAAATTGCTCTCTATGGTAAGGAATTAAATCAGCATCATATAGTTTCTTTATTCCAGAAATAATTCCAAGCCGAATGTTTTTATTGTTTGTCATTACGCTAGAAAAGAAACTAATCATCTTCCCAAATATATCTTTTTTCCCAAAAAACTCCATTAACTCATAAGGATTTTCGCGACTATCATCCGTTGTATAATATCTAACCACCACAGACGAGATAAAATATGAACGATTAATGATCTCGGTTCTCCTTGTGTGAACAGCGTACCACTCTTTATACTTTTAATCTTTTTTATTTCAATTTCGGAAATTAATCTGTAGAATAGGAAATCTTGATGCACTGTATTTATAAGTGTAAACCAAATAGTCTCTTGAGAGGCTTCAACAGTATTCAAATGTTTTAAGTTATGAAACCATTTAAAAAATAGACGGAATAAAAAATGGCTCCATACCGTTTCTTAGCTTCCCTCCTTTATCAAAAAAAACTGCACCCATCTAGAGTAACCAGACGGGTGCAAGGTTTGTCGTTTCTTCCTTTTAATTTACTTTAGTGTTCATTCGGATCATTTTCTGCGTCTTCATGGGTTGGGTGAACCGTTCCTTCCACATGATCTGGACCAGCATAAATAGTATACAATTTGAGCGGTTTATCTCCTGTGTTTTCTATATTATGCCACATATCCGCCGGCACAAATACTGCATCATCATCTGTGACTTTCTCTTGCACGTTTAAATTGTCTTCAGAAGGCCCCATTTTGCACAAGCCTTCTCCTTCTTCAATACGGATGAATTGGTCAATACCTTCGTGCACCTCCAAACCGATATCGTCACCCGGTTGAATGGACATCACGGTTACCTGTAATTTTTTTCCTGTCCAAATCGTTGTACGATAATTGTCATTACCTGTAGTTGCATCCTCAATATTAATTACATAAGGTTTCTTTCCATGGTCTTTGTAATCTATTTCCATATTAATTCCTCCTGTATATATATTAGATACATATGTTGTGTACGTATCTTGTGTATATAGATTATCTTGTTAAAGGGTAATTGTCAACCGTTATACTTTTTTTAATGATTGACATTAACAAAATACATATATAGTATATGTATATAGTATATGTATTTACAATATAGAAACGGAGTTTGAATATGGATAATATAAATAAAGGGAATACAGAGTTAGGAACAGAAAAAATCTCTCGATTGATTATCAAATATGCGATACCTTCTGTTGTGGGGTTGCTGACTAATGCGATTTACGCAGTTGAAGACAAAATATTTATCGGCAACTCGCCAGAAATCGGAGCAGAAGGACTGGCAGCTATAACAGTAGCTTTTCCCGTCACGAATATTATGACGGCTGTGGCGACTCTTCTCGGAGTTGGGGGCGCAATTCTCTTTTCAAGAGAACAAGGAAAAGAAGGTTCCAATAAAACAGCTGGCGAAGTACTAGGAACGACAATCAGTTCGTTGATCTTTGCTGGTATTCTCACAACAGTATTTGGTCTTTTGTTCCTGACGCCATTATTGAAAGTGTTTGGTGCTGGACTTGATGTATTACCTTATGCCAAACCGTATATGGCAATCTTATTGATTGGATCTAGCTTCAATTACCTAAGTTTAGGACTGAATGGTTTTGTAGTAGCGGATGGAAAACCGAAACTTGCTATGTACACCTCTATCATTGGTTCTGTCGGGAATATCATTTTAGACTATGTATTGATTGTTCAATTGAATGCAGGTCTGATTGGTGCTGGCTTAACAAATGTCATAGGCCAGGCATTCGTCACCATGGTGTATTTTGCTTACTTTATAAGCAAAAAGTCAAAAACCCGTCTGATTCTTAAAAATATGCGCATTCGGCTCGACTATATAAAAAATATTGTTAAATTTGGATTTTCTTCTTCCATTATTTATGTGTTAAATGCCTTTACTGGAATGGTCATGAATCAAGCGTTTATTAATTATGGAGATGATTTGGCACTCTCAGGTTATGGAATCGTCAACTCGGTCCAATACTTGTTGATTCTGCCTCTATATGGAATTGTTCAAGGAGTACAACCAATTTTTGCTTATAATATGGGAGCAGAGCTGTGGTCTAGAGTAAAAGATGCCTTAAAAATTGCCCTTTCATGGAGTTTATTTATTGGTGTTCTTGTTTTTGCAGCTACACGCCTCTGGCCTGAAAGTTTAGTAGCAGTGTTTACAGATAGTCAAGAGTTAAGAGACGTGGCGGCCTATATGATGGCTATTTGGATGATCGGAGTTCCTGTAATAGGTATTCAAACCGTTGGTGCTTCTTTTTATCAAACGCTGGGACAACCAATAAAAGCAACTCTTCTGTCTTCTACGCGTCAGTTCATCGTTCTTGTTCCTATGTTGTTTGTGCTGCCACAGTTTTTTGGATTCAATGGTGTCTTGTCTGCCATGCCCATTACGGACTACATCTCTTCCTCTATTACACTTATCTTTTTGGTGCTTTCTTATAGACGGTTGAATGAAAGACAAGAAGAAAAAACAGTAGTAAAGCTAAAAAGTCAAAACACAAGATAGATATGTGATATATTTATAGTGGATAATGATATGGAGGAACCGCTATGGAAGAGAAAGCGTTTGATGAGTTGATGGATAGTCTGTACGTTGCCAAAGAAATCACTAATATATTTCCAAAAATACCAGAGGGAATAAAATGGAGCTATTTGTATGTGTTATATGCCATACATGAACTTGGAGAAGAAGCCAGAATCACAGATATTTCAAAAAAAATGTTGATTTCTTCACCTAATATCACAGCTCTCGTCAATGAAATGGAGAAAAAAAGATTCGTCATTCGAGAACGCTCGAAAACAGATAAACGAGTTTCTTACATTACAAGTACAAACGAGGGTAAAGAATTATTGGACAAGTATTATTTCCAATATAAAAAAGAAGTAGCTCATTCCATTAACATCTCTGAAGACGATCTTATGACTACAATCCATACTCTTAATCAGTTGAAAAAGTATTTTGTAACTGCAGCAGATAAAATAGACAAGGATAATTATCTGACTTGAATTCGTAACAGCAAAAAACGAATGCCCATATGGGTTATTACTAACCATAGAACCTCTCCTGAGTCATAAAGTCAAGAGAGGTTCTATGGTTTTTAGTTATTTCTTTATATATTTTTTATTCAAAAAATAATAGTGTAGAATAGCGCTTAAAAGAAGGACAAAATATAGTGAATACCAATAATCTTTTTTTATAGCATTTTAAAAGTCCCAAAACTGTTAACTTATGGATACGATTTTTTATGGCTTAAATTGTCAAATTAAGTGCAACACAGTTTTATAAAAGATTTCATAAGGTGTTTTCCAATTCAAACATTTTTTGGGACGTGTAAAAATGTTTAAGAAAATGAGTTTATTAGTAGCAACAGTTATAGGGCTATTATTTACCTTTGGCAGTGAAGATTCGTATAAAACGACTGTAGGTGCTGATTCTGGTGGCCAAACAGTGACTCTAGCAACTGTGAATTGGGAGTCTGAAATAGCTTCAACAAATGTCCTGGCACAGGTGCTAAAAGAAGCAGGGTTCAACGTACAAATTACAACAGTAGACCCGGCCATCATGTTTAGTTCGGTTGCAGAAGGGCAGTTGGATGCTATGGTCGGCGGTTGGGTGCCTACAACGCACCAGGCCTATGCAGAGAAATATGGTGACTCGATGGTTGATTTAGGGGCTAACCTAGAAGGTGCTATTTCAGCATTAACTGTTCCAACATATATGGAAGATATCAATTCGATTACCGACCTCACGGATGAAAATGATTCAACTATTACAGCAATTGAACCAGGGGCAGGTGTTACCAACAGTGCCCAAAATGCTGTTAAGGAGTATGACAATCTATCCGATTGGGAGGTTTCTGTGAGTTCAACAGGTGCTATGATTGCTGAATTAGATCAGGCTATCAATAATGAAGAGGATATAGTTGTGGTTGGTTGGAAGCCGCATTGGATGTTCATGGATTATGATCTTAAGATGCTTGACGATCCAGAAAATGTCTTTGGTGGCTACGAGGAAATTCATTCATACGCAAGAGAAGGGCTAAAGGAAGATAATCCAGAAGCCTATAAGATTATTGATAACTTCTACTGGGAAGTTGAAGATATGTCTTCTGTTATGGAAGAATTAGCGACAGATGTAGAACCAGAAGAAGCAGCAGATAATTGGATTGAAGCCAATCGTGAAACAGTTGATGGTTGGTTAGAGTAAAAATTAGAGGTGTGACAAAAGTCGCTAAGACTCGGCGCGCTGGAGCAAAAGCCGAACAAGTACTGCTAAGTAATTGGCGTATTTTGGGAAGTGTTGGAAGAGTTTGACCTTTGGAACCGGATATCGTGAGCTACATAATAGAAGAAAAAGACAGGCGAGTAGATTAAATGAGAGTCTACCGCCTGTCTTTTATTTGTTATAAAGAATGTTATATATCTGTAGTGAAAAAGTGGCTTTCGTTTGGATTAGAAAAGCATTGTGTCTGCGCCGTATGGTTGACCTTGAGCTTCTTGCGCTAAGACATTTAAGAAGTTCCAAGGACGGCTGAATTCTGGTTGGAAGAAGAAATCAGCTTGCGCTAATTGGTCTACAGTCCATTCAGCTTCAATCGCAACAGATACAGCATTAATAGCTTGAAGAATGTCATAAGTTGACATTAATTGAGCACCTAATATACGACCGTTATCTGCATCGTAATGAAGCTTCATTAAAACTTTTTCTTCGTCATGCATAAATGAAGGACGGATTAAGTCTTCTTTGTAAACAGATTTCACATTTCCTTGGTAAGAGTTTGCGTTAGCATCCTTGATACCAGTAGTAGCGAATTTGTAGTCAAATACAGCAAGACCTGATGTACCGTTTACGCGACCAATTTTAGCGTCTGCATCACCACTTGCGTGACGAGCCATGATGACACCTTGGCGACGAGCGTTAGTTGCTAAAGCAATGTAAGCTTTGTCGTTTGTAGGTGCAAAAGGAATAGCAGTTGCATCACCTGCAGCGTAAACATCTTTAACTGAAGTTTCCATGTGTTCGTTGACTTCAACAAAGCCGCGACCATCAAGGGTTAAAGTGTCTTTCAACCATTGTGTGTTTGGACGAACCCCAACACTGATAATAACTGTATCTGCTTCGTAAGTGCCTTTGTCAGTGACAACAGCAGTTACTTCGTTGTTTTCGTTGACTTTAAATTCTTTCACACCTTCGCCAGTTTTAATCTTCATACCTTTTTCTTCCATATGTTTTGTTAGAAGACTAGTGAATTCACTGTCAAGGTAAGTTGGTAAGATTGAATCAACAAAGTCGACTACTGTTACGTCGATGCCAGCTTGTGCGTAAGCAATTGCTGCTTCGATACCGATGTAACCAGCACCAACAACTACAGCTTTTTTAGCTGAAGACATACGATTTTTCACTTTATCTGCCCAGTTTCTACCACGTAAGTAGAAGATGTTTTCGTGTTGGTCATCTACATTCGGGATTGTACCTGGTACACCACCTGGAGAAAGCAATAGTTTGTCGTAACTTTCTGTAGCTTCCACACCGTCAGTAGTGCGTGTTGTAATTTCTTTTGTCTCTGGGTTGATGGCAATCACACTTGTGTTCATGCGGATATCAACGCCTTGTTCTTTATATGATGCTTCATTTGCGTAGTGTAATTCATCCAAAGATTTTGAAATGTCTTCTAGATAGGACTGAATACCACATGATAAGAAAGAAGCGGTTGATCCAGCTTCAAATACAACGATTTCTGCATCTGAGTCTTTTTTCAATAGAGTTTGCACAGCTTCAAAACCAGCATGCGAAGTTCCTACTATAACGTATTTCATTCGTATTACCTCCAAAGGTCAATGTTTATCGTAAATAGAATTTATTTACCCAACTAAGTATACACTTCTTTGTCTTAAATTATCAAATTAAGTGCAACACAGTTTTATAAAAGATTTGGTTCTGTTGCAAATTTTTAAATCTACTGTCAAATAAGATAGAATAATAGAAAAAGATAGCAGGAGGAATGACGATGAATCATTTTAAAGGAAAGCAATTTCAGCAGGATGTGATTATTGTAGCCGTGGGCTACTATCTTCGTTATAACCTTAGCTATCGTGAAGTTCAAGAAATCTTATATGATCGTGGCATTAACGTTTCTCATACGACGATTTATCGTTGGGTGCAAGAATATGGCAAACTACTCTATCAAATTTGGAAGAAGAAAAATAGACAATCCTTCTATTCATGGAAAATGGACGAAACCTATATCAAAATTAAGGGACGTTGGCATTATCTTTATCGTGCAATTGATGCGGACGGCTTAACCTTAGATATCTGGTTACGAAAGAAACGGGATACGCAAGCAGCCTATGCTTTCTTAAAACGACTCCATAAACAGTTTGGTGAGCCGAAAGCAATTGTGACCGATAAAGCACCTTCTCTTGGCTCCGCCTTTAGAAAGTTACAGAGTGTGGGTTTATATACTAAGACAGAGCACCGAACTGTGAAGTATCTTAACAATTTAATAGAACAAGACCATCAACCTATTAAACGACGAAATAAATTTTATCAAAGTCTCCGTACAGCCTCTTCCACGATTAAGGGCATGGAAGCCATCCGAGGATTATATAAGAAAACCCGAAAAGAAGGCACTCTCTTCGGGTTTTCGGTCTGTACTGAAATCAAGGTATTATTGGGAATCCCAGCTTAAATCATAGATACCGTAAGGGATTTTATTCTTTATTTAAAACTTTGCAACAGAACCGTCGTTCCAAAGATTCGATGACAAAAATATCCTTCTTCCTTAAAAAATGAAGTTCTTTTTGCAATTATTCTCGTGAGGTCTTCTTTTAACTACGTAAAATTGTAACCACTGGTTTTAAGAGTAGTGTATCATCCCAAATCATATAATTAATTGACTGCGATTGTTATAAAACTCACGGTAAGCCATATAACTAGCAATAAATGAAGAAATCGCAGTAACTGAAATCAACATAAACATCACAACAATTTGGTAACGAATCGCTTGAACAGGATCAATTCCCGCAAAAATCAACCCTGACATCATACCTGGTAGGCTGACAAGTCCAACCGTTTTTGTTCGGTCAATAGAAGGAGCCATGCCCGTTTTGACGCTTTCTCTTACAATACTCATGGACGCTTGTTTTTTATTGGCTCCCAATGCCAATTTTTCCAATACCTGTTGGCGTTGGTCCGTAAATTTTGAATTCAAAGACCGATAGGTCACTCCAATCGCAGTCATGGCGTTGCTGGCAATCATGCCTGTAATTGGAACGATTTGGGAAGGGGACCAGTCAATGACTCCTGAAAAAACAAGAATGAGTAAGGACAAGGCTGTTCCTACTCCAATAGCCGTCGTTGAAATTTTAAAAGAGCGGTTGATCCCCTCACTGCGTGTATGGGCGTTATAAGAAGCGTTGAACACAATGAACAAAACCATCGCTAAAGTGAGAAAGTTGTTATCCACTCGTAATACGTAGCTCAATACATATCCAATAAGGAATAATTGAACGACAGCGCGAATTCCCGCAATAAAAATGTCGTTTCCTAATCCCAATTTCTCTTTGTAATCAATCAACAAGGCAACTATCAAGAGGACAGAGGATAAAAGCAAAGAAAGATTACTGATTTCCAAATTGTTTGTCATTTCGATTCCTCCATTTTTCCACCTTTGATAGTAATCAGACGAGAAGCTTGGTCGATTTCTTCCTGGTTGTGAGTGACGGCCAACACCGTAGTTTGTTGGTCTTTCATCATGTCTCGGACTAAATCAAGGACAATCGCTCTGTTTTCTTGGTCCAATGAACTGGTAACTTCATCCAGGAGCAACACTTTCGGTTGATACATCAAATTTCGGACCAATGCAACCCGTTGTTTTTCCCCTCCTGATAGTTCCTTGACCTCTTTCGATAAGTAAGTTTCAGGTATTTGAACTCGTTCTAACAATTTTTTTGCACGTTCCCGATCAAATCCTTCTTCTCTTATGCGGGCAGGAAAAGACAAGTTCTCTTGAACTGTCTCATCGAATAGAGAAGCGTTTTGAAAGAAATAAGAGACTTCTTTTCTATACTCCACAGGATCGATTTTTTGCAGATCCGTACCTCGATAATAAATTTTTCCGGAAGTTGGGGAAAGCAGCGTACCAATTAATTTCAAAAGGGTACTTTTTCCACTTCCAGAAGGACCAGAAAAAACAATCACTTCCCCTTTGTTTACTGTAAAAGAGATATCTTGAAGGATTTGGTTTCCGTTTGCCTGAAAACCAACCTTCTCTAATTGAAACAATGAATCACTCATACCACTTCTCTCCTTTATAAAAAAGCCCTGCACCAGTGGACCATCCATACGGGTGCAGGGCTTTTGTTTCATCCTAGTGTACCTCAGTGTTCGTTTGGATCGTTTTTGGCGTCTTCATGAGTAGGGTGAACCGTTCCTTCAAGGTGATCTGGACCAGCATAAATGGTATACAGTCTGAGCGGCTTATCACCGGTGTTTTCGATGTTGTGCCACATGTCCGCCGGAACAAATACGGCGTCATCATCCATCACTTTTTGTTGAACATGTAAGTTATCTTTAGAAGGCCCCATTTTACACACGCCTTCTCCTTCTTCAATACGGATAAATTGGTCAATGCCTTCGTGCACTTCCAAACCGATGTCATCGCCCGGTTGAATGGACATTACGGTGACTTGCAATTTACTGCCTGTCCAAATGGTCGTCCGGTAATTATCATTTCCTGTGGTGGCGTCTTCAATATTAATGATATACGGCTTCTTCCCATGATCCTTGTAGTCTATTTCCATCTTCCATTCCTCCTAGTCTTTGTACTGAAACAATGATACCTACTTCTTATTTATAATAATTCTAATTAATGATACCACATCTAAAATTCTATGCAAAAAAATTAGCTTTTTGGAGAGCGATTCTAAACAAAGACCATATAACGCGCAATTACAATTGGTACCCCTTAATCCTCAGCACATAAAGGAAAAAATATGGAATCAAAAAATAACCGATATGTACTCTGGTTATGACTTGGATCAGGGAGAATTTCAGAGACGACACATCATACTTTTTTAGTTTGCACTTGTAAAATAACTAGCGTACATTAAGTTTATGCTCACTATCAAGCGTTGTCAATCCTTTAGACTCTTATCAATTTCGAAAGAAAGTAGCAAGGTTATTGATTGTGACTGTAAAAGTGGGGTGTTCCTATAAGCACATTAAACTATCTTCTCTAATTTATCATGCTATTTAAATTCTGTTTTTTCATGAGAATTTTTGTCCAAAACTTGTTAAAATGATTTTAAAAAATACTTACATACACAATCCCCAAAAGACACTAATGTCATTTCAGTCAAAAAAGATACCGCAGAAAATTTCCACCTGAGATTCAATACGATATTACTCTCTTGACAGCCAGCTTAATTCCTTAGTTGAATAGATTATTAAAGTGCACAAAAAAACAATGCGGCGTTTGTTATATTTTCTGGTATAAGCGACGGTGCTATAAACTTTTTTGCAGATTAAAAATCATATGAATTTAACTCCAGTAATAAGAGTTTAAGTGCCAATGCATGCATGATTCTTTCAATTTCCGTTTTATGAGTAGACAGAGCGATTCCTTCATTGCATTGGAAAATGAGTTTGTTTCTCGTAATATGTATGCTCTCATTTTTGGTTGCATAGTATTCTCTCCATTCGTCTTCATACATAAGAACGCCTAATGGACTTAGGGTACTTTGAAGAATCAACACTCATATTGGAAAAACTAGCTTTCGTAGTAGACCATGTGGACTCTATCGAATTAAAAATGTGGGCACAATACCTAACAAACGTACTAAATATTTACATGGATGATCAACTTAATGAAAAACAGAATCGATTAAATAAATTAAATCAAATCGTAACAAATTGGCACAATTTATTGCCATCCAGTCATTTGGTAGAAGGTCTACACGGCGCTTTCCAACGTTTATCTGACAGAAACGTTGATCGTCCAAACAACATTCATATTCCACCTGTATACATTTTAAAGCCATAGGAAAAAGCCTAGTATCTATTGCTAGGCTCTTTTGTATACCTCTACACATTCATTTCCTTCTTCCAGCATTCATAAGACTCAACAGTTGCACTTTTTTTCATTCTCCTACAAATTCCACTAAACAACGACCACTTATAGTCATCCAAAATAGCAGTACCTACTCCCCCTAATCCTAAGAAAAACAGTAAAAGTAAAGACAAAAATAGCATCATATTCGTCCATAACGATAAAAGAACCAATAAAAGAGAAACTAATCAGGCCGTAATAAAAGAAAGAATCAGAATACCATAATAGATTTTCAAAATAACAGCCCATTCTTTGATCCTATTAAGCTCAGCTATTTCCTCCTCCGTCATCAATCAATCCACCTGTTCTTTCTTCTTTTTTGGATCAATACTCTTTAAAAACCTCTCCTCCAATACCAATAAATGACGATAAACATCATCCATCGACCAGCCTGAAGAAAGACTAAGACAATACAAAAAATCACAAGGCAACGTCTTTACGGTACGGTTTCTTGTTACCCAGCTTGCTACTGTACTCTGCTTATAGCCATGCAACTCACAAAATTGCTCTACTGTCATACCTAACCGCGAAATAATAAATACATTGATCGGGTAGGGATATACAAAGGTATTGATACTCATAGTCAGAAAGACCTCCCACCACATTATTACGTTTGCGATAATAGTACTACTCTTTCTTAAGACCAGCAAGCAAGGCGAAGAAAAAAGAAGGAACGTATCATAGATATAATGTAATAGGCAATTTGCACCTTTTAATTTCAACCAGTATCAATCATGAACAGATCTGTTTGCACGCCGATCTTATTTGGTTCTATCAAGCGTTTCAGTGCTGTCTGGATAAACGTGTATTCTCTTCCAAAAGCTTCTGAGATCGCAGCGAAATAAGCCCCCTGGCTTTCTTTTTTTAGCCGGATAACAGAGCGCATCAATCCATGTATCGAAGCTAGCATAATACCTCCTTTACGACCAGCACGAACACGAAAATGAATTTTGTTCTCTTCTCTCAACTGCTTCAGCACTTTGTCCAGGGAACGTTTTGGGATCTTTAAACGTTCAGTTAACTCTTTTTTTGTAGAAATAATGTATGGTTGTTCTTCATAGGATTGCTCATTCAAATAGGACAGTAGATCTTCTGCCCATTCATAACTATGTGAATACTTGCGAACAGCTCTTTCTTTCTTGAATTTCCACCAACCCCGTTTTTTGTTGAATAGCTGCTCTTCAGAAAGATTGGCATCGACCCACTCTTGGCATAATAGGACAATTTTTTCTCTGTGCGCTGCTTGATATTTTCCAGAGTAAGCGGATCGAATGATTCTGGTTAATTCTCGATCAGATAAAGGGTTAGCCAAGCGGTCATTGAATTCTAACATCGTCAATTCACATGCTTCTACTTCGTATCCTGACGAAAAGTATGCCAAAGACAAGGTGAATATGACATTATTTCGACCATATACGCCCTTTTCACCTTGTATTTTTTGACTTTTTAGCAACAGCTGGAACCAAGGTTCATCAACTTGACGAAATTCTTGAGTAGATGGCAATACAAAAACGTTCTTGATCTCCGCTTTTTTGTCCGCATCTTCTCTCATTGACCAGTCGATCCATTCTTCGAAACTATAACGATACTGTGGTTCAAAGAATAAAACATTCTCTTCAGAAGGCATTCGTGTGATCCCAAAGTGATTGGCATTTACATCAACAGGAAACCGATAATCATTTGAAAATTTGTTTCTTAGATTTTTTGAGATCATTTTGGCCACATTGATCACTTTAAAATTTGATTTCTTCGTCACGTATGCAGGCTTGTCTAGTACATAGAAAGCTTGAAATCCATGCGGTGTACGTAGAATCATTGTCGGCATAAAGCCGATCTCGTGACTGGCCAAGATAATTTCTCCATAGTCAAAGTTTGGATCCAATGTGTCAAAATCAACAAAGAAAGTATTGATTTGACGCAAATTGTCCTCAGAATGACCTTTTGTAAACATTCTGGCTTCATCAGCATACGTTCCATAGCGAAATACATTTGGTGTCCAATGAGTGAATCGATTATTGTTTTCGATCACCCCTTCTTCTGAAGTGATCACTAGTCCAATCCCCTCGATCATGTGTTCCTTTGAACGGTACGCAAAAATAGCCCCCTTCCCCGACTGATCACTAAAAGAGACCGGTTTTAGGTGGCTGTTTTTATATTTAAACTTACGGATACCATTTTGTAAGATTGCTGAATAAACTACGTCTAAAGTAGCTGCCATTGCTGCTTATCCTTTCTAAACAAAAAGAGAACACAAATAATCTTTCGATTTGTGCTCTCTCAATGGCCTAAAAAGTCAAAAATTCATTAAACTACATAACAAAATAAGCGTATATATATTGAGTTGCTCGTCTAAAAATGGTAAGATAAGTCTACAAGTTCAGATTGCAGTCTGAACAGATTATCCAATTACATAAGTGGTCTCCAGCCGCTTACATAATCCCTGAGACGAGCGAGAACACATAGTTTTGTATGTG
>NZ_JBFOEF010000014.1:0-57653 GCF_040886645.1 Enterococcus sp. GC34 | reverse complement strand
ATCATAGCTAATGCAGAAGCTTTTTAGATTTCTTCTATCAATTCAATCGATTGCCCACCAACATGCGGTGGAATCGACATAGTCATCGGTGGCAAGCCCACGACTGTGAAACGGACTTTGGTCCCTTTTTTCAAGTGAGACAGTGGGATACTTTCCTCTAACTGTTCAACAAGTATGTTTAAAATTACCCCATGAGAAAATAAGGGCACAATGGATTCTGGATCACTTTCTGCTTGGATATTTTCTAAATGTAATCGCATTGACAATGGCTGCGTCTCATTTAACACACCAGCCTCTGCTAATTTCCCTGTAAAAACAGCAATTTTTTCAGTCATTTGTTTGCCTCCTTTTTAAACATCATATTGAAGAGAATTAATTCCATCCCCTAAAAATTCTGAAGCGTTGTTAAATTCGGCAGGATCATATTTGGTATAGGAAACTTGTAATGTCAAAGTAATATTCCTTAAGGTTTCAGAATGGGCAAATTTCTCTTGAGCTTGTTGTTTGAATTCTTTTCTAGTAGTGTATCCGTCATCCCCATCGCGGAAAATTAATAACGCCCAAGTCGGCGGTGTGCCGTCGATAAAGTATGGTAAGAAGCGATCGTCCGTTGTCTCTTTAATCGCCGCTGTCACGATTTGTAGCAATTCATTCTTTTGTTCAGGACTTAATAAGTTACGAATACTTTCCCAATAGGCCACTCGGATCACGACTAAATATAACGGCGCTTCATAACGTGTAGAAATGTCAGAAAATAAATCGAATCCTTCCTCGTACATTTTTGCTGTTCTTAAATTAGTTACTGCATCTAACGCATTTAACCGTGAAGTTTCTTTACGTAAGCGAATATTTTCTTCTTCAATCGTACGAATTTGATAAGTCACTGCATAGATTGTTAAACAGTAGAGCGGCGGCATGATTAGCCAAAATAATGAGCCATAGCTAAACAAATCATGATAGACATACTGATATACAACATAAGTCAATTGTAGAAAAATAAATATAAGCGAAAATGTTAACCCCGCTGTAATTCCTACAAAATAGGTAACAATAATTAAGATAACTGAAATTAATAGACAACTTAAGTCCACAAAGAAATCATTCGTTCCTAAGGCCATAAAGATGGTTGTGCCGACAACCAAAACAATTCCTACCAACAAAGTTAAATCCAAAAGTAAGGTCACTCGTTTTTGATTCACTCTATTCCCCACCTTTCAAATTCTTCTTCACGATGAAGAACGCACTTAATCCAATAATGGTCATACCAATTAAGAAGACAAATAGATAAATCATTAATTTATGATTATTGACAATTCGTTTACCTAATGATTCGTTGCTAACGTTGCTTACACGTTTTTTGAAACGATAATCATAGCGACGATAGTTCGGATCGACCACAATGGCATCTCCTTTGTACATAGAAGTATTCTTCTCTGTATTCACTTGTGTAGAGGCTAAAAAGACACCTTGTGATTTAGCTCCCGTTAAGATTAACGCCGCGGCTTTCGCATTATATGGAGAAAACATTAACTGCGCCGTACCAATTTGTTTACCATAATCTTTTTCAATGCTCAGTTTCTCGTTTGAAACAAAACGTGTGAAGTCCTTATCATAATGGAAATATAACTGATCGTTTAACTTACGAATCATCGGATTATCCTTAGGCGTACCAAAAATAATCAAGTTATGATTTTCTAATGCCGCATTTTTAGGCGCTTTTTTATAATACGTAATCTCACCGACATTACTTTCGGCATAATTACCAATTAAGTTAAATAAATTAGTCAACACTTTAAAATAGTTGTCGTCCATTTTTTCTGGTAATAAAATCGCTAAATCAGCAAAAGAACGGCTTCTGATAAAAATGTTCGGATAGTTATTAAATAATATGTCATTAAGTTCTTCTGTTTGAATAAACGCATTCGAATTATTTTCAATAAAGGCCCATGGAGTCTGACCATTTCGCAAAACTTCTGGTGATTTAACATTCAAATCAAAAGCAACTTTTAAAACAAAACTATCAGCAATTTCTAAGTTCTTTGGAAATTCGAGATTTAATTCATCACCGTTCGCACGAGCAGCGCTTAATTTCTTGCTGCCAATTGGTTTATCATTGGCGTAAACCGTCACTAAAGAAGAATCAAAATCTAAGTTTTCAGCGTATTTAAAATGTAAATGCACGCGACTTCCATTGGCATTGTTTCGATCCACTGGTAAATTGACAAAGTACGTTTGTTCTTGGTGATAGGCCCCTTCTAGTTTGTCCCCCGTTGAGGTTAATGGATAATTTCCATCAAATTCTAAAGTTGAACTAAACGTATCGGTATTCTCATCAACTGTTGTCTCTTCTTTATCTGTTTGGGTCATTAATTCATAATTGGCTAAATAACGTCCCGCACGAACAAGTAAGTCCTCATCTTTAGAAGTAGCTACTAAAACATGCTTGTCTGGTTGATTGAAAAATTTTAAGACAGCCTGGTCCTCCACACGTTTGCTATCAATTTGACTTTTATACTGATCTGGTAATTTATCATAGCTGGCAATAATCAACTGATAGGGTGCTGACTGTTCTTTGTCCAAAGAAGCCATTGGCAACAATTCTTCTGAGGTAGTAATCAAACGAGCAGCACCAGCTAACGCATGGGTCGCTGCAGCTAATTCTTTTTCCGATGCATTTTCTGGTGTCAAAATAACACTGTGTTTATTCGCAATCGTGTCTGCTCCCACAAAATGATTATAAAAAGAATGAATTGTATTCTCTGGTAATTGTAAATCGTATTGGAAGTTTACGTTAGATCCTTCATACATCGTTAACCAATTTGCCGGAGTTTCAATTAAATTATACATATCGTTTCCTGCCTGATTAATAATTTGGCCCTCAACAGTCAATGTATTTGTCTCTTTAATCAGTTCCAAAGGGATTTCAATCGTCTTTTGTTGAATATCAGTTGTATTTTCAGGACGCCAAGAATAAAACTTCACACCATTCACTGCCACAGTTAAATCTGAGGTCTGATTATTTTTTAATTGTGTGATTTGGTAGGTCATATTGAATGATGCTTTTTTAACGTCCCAATAATCAATTTTTGTAAAATACATGGTGCTACGGACAGAAGTACCTGTTAAAGAGATTGTTTTATTTTGAAAAGGTTGTGTAAAGGTATGGTTGTCTTGTTCTTTGTTTTCGGCGTATACGGTCGGACTTGCGACACCAATCAGAATTGCCAGAAAGAACAACCCTATTAAAGTGACTGTTTTTTGTTTCATTGCACGTTTCCTCCTTATTTAAATCGTTCAGTTTTGTACCATTTTGTTTGTGTTTGTTTATGAAAAACATTTTCTTTAATATACATCACCATGCCATAAGCGGCGACTACTAGCCACATCTGACTGTATGTAATATACATCAAGGCAATAATTAAGATATTCTCTAAAGTCATTTCGCCTTTTTCGGTTGTAATACTGACAAAAGTACTGAAAATAAATAACAAAATCGCTAACAACCATAAGGAATTGCTAAATCCTTGCAGGGTCGTTGTTAAGTAACCAGACATTGATAAAACTAACATGATGTCTGACAAAACGAGCGATGTCATTAAGAGAAAATAAATGGACAAGAAATATAAAATATCAAAACGGATCCGACTCGCTTTAGGATTAAACAATAATTTAGCATTTTTAACAATCACATAAATATTGCCTTTGACCCATCGCGTCCGTTGTCGGAACCAAACAGACAAAGTTTGCGGCTCTTGCTCCCACGTCACTGCTTTTGGTTGAAACTTAATTTTATAGCCCATCATATAGATGCGAAAACTGATTTCTGTATCTTCGGCTAACGCTTTGTCATCCCAGCCGCCAATGGCTTCAATAATACTGCGACGAACAATGAAATTTGTGCCAGGAATCGTGCATAACTTAAATAATTGAAAACGACCGGCTTGTGCCATCCATTGAAAGGCAAGTGTTTCGATATTAATAAAGCGTGTCAACAGGCTTGCATTGCGATTTCTCGTTCTAAATTTACCAATAACCGCGCCGTATTCCCCACTAGCAATTAACTCTCCAACTAAATAACGGAGTGCATTCGGTTCAGGTGTATTGTCCGCATCATAAATGGCAATCACGTCCCCCTTGGCTTGCTTGAAACCAATGTTTAAGGCATTAGACTTACCTTTCCCACCTGTTATATTGTCTGTATTAATAATCTGCAAATTTCGATTAACCGCCTTTTTTTGGACATTCGCTAAAAGCTCGGCACTATTATCACTTGAGTTGTCATTAATCACAATAATTTCATAGCGATCTTGCGGATAATTAAAATTTAATAACGCTTCAACTGTCCGCACAATGACAATTCCTTCATTATGGGCCGGCACCATAATTGAAACAAACGGCGCGTCTTCGTCCTCTACAGGTGGCGGTGCGACAGGATCTGTTTTTAAATAATAAACATAGCCAAAAATAACTAAGAGAATATTTACAATTAGTAGACTCCAAATAATGATAGTTGCTGTTAACATTACAATGTCAGCAATGGTCATTTGTCTTCCTCCTTATTAATATATTTCGACCGATAATTCTTTCGTCCAATCATAAACAAAATAATCAGGATGATTAACGTCAGTGTAACAACGCCAACTAAAATATTATTTGTGATGCTAAAAAAGAATGAAAATAACCCTGTAAATCGTTGTTTTTCAACTGTTGAGGCCCCTGTATCAGCCAAACCATTGACAATTTGATTGTTTAAGAAGAACCGATTATTCCGAAATTCGATTTTCTGCGTTTGTGTTTGAACAGTGAAATGTTGATCCGCTTCTGAAACACTAAACACTATTGGTGCTTCTTTGACTTCTTGAATTAGATGATCCACTTCTTTTTTAGAATTTGGAAATGAAAAACTAATGGTGGTCGGCATTGGAAATCGATAGTCATTCGGATTATCTTTATCCGTCCATTCAATCCCCGATAAATAATCATACGGTAAATCAAACAAAGCATTCTTATAAGTGATTGATTCTCCCGTTTGGTTCCGATAAAAAACACGTTCAATCGGCGGATTTTCTCTTAGAATCACTGTATCACTAATTGCTAGACCATCCTCTTGGTATTGAAGGTCTTGATTCCAATATCCTGGAGCAGAAATGCCTACTGGATAGACATGTCTGTCGACCAATAAACTAATCTGCTGCGCCATCAATTGTTTCAAGGCACGTTGGTCATTTAAATCAACATTATTAACGACCGGTGTTTCTAAGAAAATAACCCCCGTCGAAGCAAATGCACGTAACGCATTCGTAAATAGTTTATAAGGTAAAATCGTATTGTTTTGTGAAACGCTCGTACTGGATAAAATATAAGGATACGTGGTTTTAACTAATTCTTCTTGCAAATAGGTTGCCACAGACATATCTCTTAACGGGTTAAAATCAGAAATCGTCAAAAACGGCCGTGACATTTTTTCACTTTCCAGCCATTGACTAATCACGTCCAAGCTTTCTAAAAAAACAGCGCCTTTGCGTTCAAACATTGGTAGAAAAGCATGCCCATTCTCAATTACACCAAATGGATATTCTTCTGGTGCTAATTCTTGTGTTTTTAATCGACCAACTGTCTGACCTTGCGTATTTTCCAGCACAACTGATTGATCTTGAAAAGGCAATACTTGAGAAAAGCGTTTTTTTTCATCTTCTAACCGATATTGACGATGACTTAATTCTTTCCACGTACCGCTAAAATATTGTTTTTCATCGTCACGCATGTTTCGACCAATGTGTAATTGTTTACCTTTAAAATGAACTCGATCTGCTAGAAAATCAGAGGCAATAACGCCGGCTTGTTCAGGCCAATTCACCATAGAAATCAAACTGTCATAGCCATCATTTAGCAATTCGCCAGGCACATAATCTGACACCGCCACACTCTGAACTTCTACTCCAAAACTCGTCAACACTCGTTGTAAAGCATCCACATCATTTTCTTTTTTTCCAGCAATATTCAAGCTGTCATAGACAAGTAAGACATGTTTACTTGGTGCAGCCAGCGCCGGTTTAGCAAAGCCGCAAAAAACGAAAAAGAGTAAGACACACACCCAGCCAATAAGATATTGTTTATTTTTCAATTTTCTCTACCTCCCCAATGACTTGTGGTGTTGTATCTTGCCACATTCGTTTACCAATAACATCAGAAACAATTTGTAACAAGAGAAAATCTAAAAATACTGAGACTAAAAACAAATGACGTACTAAGTCACTATCCCCATCAATAATAATTGTTGAAATGAAAACAACTAATAAATTTAGATAAATCCCTGTCATTAAAAAGAAGCGAAAAACTAATCTCGGTTCGTTTCTCTTGAGTCCTCTGTATAAACCAACGCCATATAAACCAAACAGGATCACGCCTAATAATAGATAGAAAGCAAAGTTTTTAGGAAAAAAACTGGCTTTAATACGGTTATACACCATAAAAAATTTAGATTGTTCCAGCGGTGCACGCCCCGTCGTTTTCTCAAAATTCCCCACATTATTAGGCTTTACTAAGTAAACATTTGGGACCGCTGAATTCAGTCCTTGCCATAATTCAGATGGATAATTTAAATAATTCAATAACACCCAGCCAAAACTCGTTTTATCAAAAAAATCTTTTTTCATTTGTTCAGAAGTTGGTGACACGGGACTGTATTCTTCAAAGTAGGAACGTCCCTTTTGCAACCCATATTGCGGGTTAATTCCGCCCTCTGACATCCGTTTATCTGGAACCTTACTATCCTTCATTACACCGCGCGTCATGCTGTGGTAGACATCACGTTCATAGATATCGTTAGGAACGATAAAAGCCGCTAACGTTGTAAAACCAATCAACGCAATTAAAAAGGCCGTCATTGACAATCGTTGGTAACGTTGTGACAAGTAGACAAAAAATCCTAATCCAGCAATAATTACGCCAATAATCAACAAATATTCTTGGCGTGTTGTTCCTATTAAAAGTACTACTGCTTGTGCCAAGATAACTAAAACTATTCTTCTGAGCCAAGTTCGTGGTTTCGTCACCCGATAAAAATAGACTGAAAATGCTAAGACACTCACAGAAAGTAAAAAACTCGTCGCTTCTGTATAAAAGGAATTAAAATAAATCGTATAGGAGGTATCCCCTAAGATGAAAATAACCAACAAGGAGATAAGATAACTTTTTTTCAAAGATACGTCTTCGGTTAAGCCTCGTACCAGAATATAAATTGACACTAAAAAACAACTAAGATAAACGAAACCTAAGAAACGAATATCGAAAAGTGTTTGACTATAAAAAAGTTTATTAAGCCAAATGGCAACGGTAATGAAAAATTGTTGAGTGGAAACAAAGTGCGTCGTTGTTTCATTAAAATAACGCATAATTGAAAAGTCCTTAACAAAATAGGCCACATTGTCGTAGCTATCACCATTGACACGATAAAGACTATTTGAATTTAACACACGAAAATACTCGCCATTATCTCCCAAGCCATTAATCGGATAAACAAATAACAAAATGCTTGTCACTAACCCAATCCCTAAAACGGCCAAAAGACTTGGAGAAATATAACGACTCAACCATTCAAAAGCTGAGTTCATGTGTTTTTTGATCTTTTCCATGCTTTCACCTCATCTAGAAATCATAGGCCAAAAGAGCCATTAAGTTATTATAGGAATAGACTTGTTTCGTAACTTTATCACCAAACCCTCCATAAATCGGGCTGCTTGAATCCATAATTTGAAAATTATTAAGTACTGTAATTGCCGCACGATACAACTCTTTGTCATTTTCGGCAACACCAATTAAAGCCGCTATCGCATAACTGGCTGCAGATTGATTTTTATCCACAGGCGATCCATTTAAATCATACGAGTTAAAAAGCGTTCCTTGCTGAACTTGTTTTCGCACAAAATCAATACTAGTCTGCTTCGCCATACCCACTTCACTTAAATGGACAATCGTTAATAAAGATTCAATAATATTAAGTGTTCCGTTGTTTTCGTATTTATTTGTTTGATGATTAAACTTCGTTTGATAAAGAGGTAAATCATCAGAAATATAGCCATCGTCTATTAATTGGTAATGATACTGCAAGTAGTCTGCTGAAATCCCAAATTCTTTGTATAGATAACCCAGCGTAATTAAGTCAATATAAAACAAAGAAGTTTCTGAAGACTGTTGTTTTGATTTACTATCGTAAAAATCAATTAGAATATTATCTTTCATAGAGGTTTTCATAAAACTCTTACCTAATTTTTTAATTTCTTGATCATACTGATCTGTGTTAAAATGCCCACCTGCTTCAATCAACGAACGAATGATCCGTAAATCATCAATCGAGGCATTGACATTGTACTTATTGCCTTGCTCGTCAATTCGGTAACTAAATTGGACGCCGTCATAAAAAGTGTCTTTCGTCTGCTTATAAAAGTTATCAAAACGTCCCTGCGTATCAAAAGCTAAATCCCGCAAATATAGACCAGAAGACTCACTTAGCAACTCATGTCCTGTAGCGACATCTTTGCGTTCAGCATCTGGTAAATAATTGGTTAAAAAACCGCCGTCTGTTTTGAGCCGGGTTTCAATAAAAAACTTCAACAAATCTTTGCGCTCAGCTGTTTCTTTTGTGTGAAATTCATGTTTTGTTAAAAAATGTTGTTTGTCTGTCGACATTAAGCGTTGAATTTTTGGATTCACTTTTTCCACCTCTACTTTATAGGATTTTTCTCTAAACAAAAGAAAATATCCTCCCAGAAGCACCACGAATACCCCAATAAAAATCCAAAGTTTTCTCTTCATTGTTACGCCTCTTTTCCTCACTTCTTTATTGTCAGTGTACACAAAAGTACTTGTTTTTGCGAAACTTACGCTACCTCTTCAAGCGCAAGAAAAAAAGCAATCCATAAAAATAAAAGGATTGCTTTAACCGTTTCGTCGATCATTTCCTGTCATCGTAATCTCTTTTGACAGATAACGCACACGTTCCATAATTCGTCTGGCTTTTAGCGGCTCTTGTTCTCCTCGTTGCGTCACGGTTAAATGCTCTTCTAAAGCTTTTAAATCTAGATTGGAAGAGAAAAAAGTAACTAATTGTTCTTGCATTCGGTATTGCAAGATTACGCTTAAAACGTCGTCACGAATCCAACTAGTCATGGATTCCGCACCAATGTCATCAATCATTAATATAGGGGATTTTTTTACTGCATCGAGCTTTTCACCAACTTGATCGCGACCAATGGCTTGTTTCATTTCTACTGTAAATGTTGGAAAATGAACAATTGTCGTAGTAAATCCACGTTCTGCTAAAGCATTAGCCATCGCACCTAATAAGAAAGATTTTCCTACACCGAAGGGGCCTTGTAAATAGAGCCCTTTATGAAACTCTTTTGGTGTCGCAGGATATTCTCTTAAAAATTGCATTGCTTCTGCTAACGCTTTGGCTCGACCTTGAGAAGATGGATCGAAATCTCGTAAATTTGCTTCTCGGACATCTTTTGGCATGTCCATTGCCCTTACTCGATTGCGAATTTCTTCTTCCTTCTGACGGGCGATTAAATCAGCCGTTGGGACATATGTTACATCAATGTAATGAAAATTCAACATTAATCTTGGCTCATAGCCGGGGGCAATCATTGCCGGATCGTTTAATTGAAATTTCTTTTTTTCTTGAACAAATTCATACAGCTTAGCATAACTTTTACGAATATCTTCATCGGTTAAACGCTCTCGGTTTGCTTGTATAAAGGCTTGAACATCTTGATCTTTCAATACTTCGTTAACCAGCTCTTCATATCGTTCATTGATGTCACGCTTCTGGATAATTTTTGACATTTCTTTTCCTACGTCTTCCATCATTGGTCACCTCCTTGGTTTAAAAATTCTTGAATTTGGCGATCTAACTCGGCTTGTTCTTCTGGGGAAAGTTTTGTTTCATCGTTTGGCTGATCGGCCCATTCTGGCAATCGCTCTTGTCGAACAGTTTGGCGTTTCCCTGAATAATTTTGTTGTCGCTGTTTTTGTTTGGTTTGGCTTTGTTTTGCCAATTCTCTGACATGTTCAATTGCTTTTTCTGGTGAATGAATGCCACTTTGTCCCCATTCATTCGCAATTCGATTCACATACTCCGCTTTTAAAGTCGGTTGTTGTTGAATGTTGTAAACATAGTTAATCAAAATATTAATCACACTAGTCGGTAAGCCTGATTTGGCAACCAAATATTTCACTAATGAACGTTCTTGTGGTGTCGTATAGCCGCCTCGACTATTTTTTAAAGCTTCTAAATATTGAATAGGCGGATTCTTTTCACTATCCATAATCATTTGAATATCCAGTTCAGAAAAACCATTCATTTTTAATGCGTTATATCGATACGTTTGTTGCTCTTCCACCGTCAATTGTGCTTGCTTGTTTGTCACTACGTTTGTTGGTTGTGGTTTTTTATCAGGATCAAACGCTTGATGAATCGTTCGCACTAATTCCTTAGGCAAAATTCGACTTGTATAATAGTCAAATGATTTCGAAGCAAAGTCTACCATATCTAACTCATTGATGCCATATAATTGATGAAAAACATAGACTTCTTCTTGAAAACTAGCCTCATCTTCAGGCAGTTGTAAACCTAAACGGTGCAAACCTTCCACAAAATAGTGCCAATCAAAAGAATCCGTTGATACAGAAATTTTCTTCGATTTTTCTTGTTGAGAAAAAGTTTCTTGAATCGTTGTCAATCGGTTCGCTTCGGAAACAATTTGTTCTTCTTTAAAGGCATAAACCTCTTGAAAGCTAGCGGAAACATTTTGATAGCCCTCTGTTTTAGTAGGATGCGGTTGGAACTTTTGCACTAATTGATCAAATTTCCGTTGTCCAACCCGATTAAATAACACTAAAGCTAACACTTCATCTTTAAAAAAACGAGCGGCTGTTTCAGGTGCTTTTAAATAATATAAATAACAATCTCCTAATTCCCGATCTGTTTTTTTATACGTTTCTAGCAACCCAATGCCTTCTAATTTGTAGCAAGCTTCTTCTAATTGTTGGCAACTCAAGTCCAGCAAACTAATTAAATCTGCATGAAACAGCGAGCCATTCTCCTCTGAGTCTGTTGTTTCAGATAACAAAAGCCAATATAAACTAAACGCATTGGCGCCGACAATTGGTTGATATAAAAAGGTTAAAACCTCTTTCTCTTGATCAGAAAGCGGTGAATCAATAACCGCTTGAAAAATATTTTTTGGTTGGATTCTTTGCCGATTTCCTTTCAAAGAAAGACCTCCTTTTTAATTTTCTGAGTCAGGAGAAGTAGATTTTGCTTTGTCGACAATGTCCTGTAACTCTTTCAAAAACACGCTCATATCTTTAAATTGTCGATAAACACTTGCAAAGCGGATGTAGGCAATTTCATCTAGATTGACTAAATCTTCCATCACATATTCACCGATAAGCGTTGTAGAGACTTCATTTTCCCCTAAACTACGCACTCGATTTTCAACATTATCGACAATTTGAACCATTTGTTCCATAGCAACGGGTCTTTTTTCCGCAGAGCGAATAAGCCCCCGCAAAATTTTATCACGATTAAATTCTTCACGATCCCCATTTTTCTTGATCACAAGTAATGGCGCCGCTTCAATTCTTTCAAATGTAGTGAACCGATAACTGCAATTTTCACATTCACGACGACGGCGAATTGCACGTCCATCATCTGCTTGACGGCTATCAATAACACGGGAATTATTATGATGACATCTTGGACAACGCATAACGTTCACCTCTTCTATTCTGTATAATTTTTGTTGCCTATATTATAACATGAAATTGCGCTATTACTAGGTCTTTAGAACTGGTTCTTCGTTGAATCTTTGCCATTTTTTAATAAAAACAAAGACTTTCACTGTTTTTTCTGAAATTTTCAAAATATTTTACGCCATTAAAAAAATATTCACTTCTCTTCAGTTTGTTCCTCTAGCCACTTCTTCACTTGTTGTTCCGTTTCTTCTCTAGTTCCTTGATTATCAAACACGATATCTGCTCGTTCTTTTTTCATTTCAATCGGCCATTGGCTAGCAATTCGTTGTTGTGCTTCTTCTTCTGTTAATTGGTTTCGGGCCATCAGACGCTCTTTTTGAATCTTTTCTGGTACATATACCACAGCAACTTGATCCATAATCGCCTCATAATGAGCTTCATAAAGGAGAGGAATATCAACAATAACCAGGGCGGCTTTCTTTTTAGCTTCTTCAATTTGACGTAAAATTTCTTTTCTTAAAAAAGGTTTCAACGTTTCATTTAATAGCTCTCTTTTTTGAGGATTAGCGAAAATTAATTGTCCTAATTTTTTCCGATCCAATTCACCAGTTGTTAATACTATTTCTGGTCCGAAAGTTTCAACGATTGCGGCTAAGGCTGGTTGCCCTTTTGCAACAATTTCGCGGGCGATAATGTCGCCGTCAACAATTGGATAGCCTGCTTTTTTAAAAAGAGCCACAACCGTACTTTTACCTGTCGCAATCCCTCCTGTAATGCCTAAAACTTTTGTCATTTCAATCGACGACCTTTCAATTGTTGGCATTGTGGACAATAATGCGTACCACGTTGTGCCACTTTTGTTTTAACAATTGGCGTACCACAACGATTGCAAGGTAAGCCTGTTTGCCCATAGACATTCAACGCTACTTGAAAAGTCCCTGCTTCTCCTAACGCGTTTAGATAGGTGCGGATAGTGGTTCCACCTGCTTCAACAGCGCGTGCCAAGACATCAATGATTGCTTGATACAACGTAGCAACTTCCGCAGGCTTTAAGAAATCTGCTGGTTGCTCTGGATGGATTTGCGCTTGCCAAAGTGCTTCATCTACGTAAATATTCCCCAAGCCCGTCACTAGCTTTTGATCTAACAGTAATGGCTTAATTGCCTTATGATGCTTTTTCAATCCTTGTTGAAAAGCAGCTAATTGAAAAACGTCTGGTGTTGGCTCTGGGCCCAAAGCTAAAATCCCTTTATATTGATGACCTTGATTCTTAGGAACCAATGTCATACGGCCAAATTTCCGTACATCTAAATAACGTAATTGTGTGCCATCTGTAAAAGTAAACATTACATGGGTATGTTTGGCAATTTCATCATCAGCCTGATGAAACTCATATTTACCTTCCATTCGTAAGTGAGAAATCATATCATTATCAGACAATTTAAAAATCAGAAATTTTCCTCTTCGCTCAATCCCTTCAATCGTTTGACCAGCTAATTGACCTTGAAATACATCAACTTCTGGTGATTCAATAATTCTTGGCCAAAAAACAATGACTTCTTGAATGGTTTTTCCTACAACAAGTTTTTCAAGTCCTTTTCGCACTGTTTCTACTTCTGGTAATTCTGGCATTATTTTTGCTCCTTTATATAAAGAGGTCTGAACGCTTAGATATCAACGTCCAGATCCTACTTATCCTTATTTTATTCATCGTTCTTAATGGGTAAGCTATTATTTTGCTTCATACCATGTTTTTCCCCAACTGCTATCGGTGATAAGTGGCACATGTAAGGAAACTGCGTGCTCCATCACTTCTTTGACGAGTTGATTTAATTGTTCTAATTCTGATTCTGGTACTTCAAAAACTAATTCATCGTGCACTTGTAATAACATTGTCGCTTGTAATTTTTCTTCTTTTAAACGACGCGCCATTTCAATCATCGCAATTTTTAAAATATCTGCGGCACTTCCCTGAATCGGTGTATTAATCGCTGTACGTTCAGCGAACGAACGTAGATTAAAGTTTCTTGAATTAATATCACTTAAATAACGACGGCGATGATACAATGTTTCCACATAGCCTTTGTCTTTGGCATCGCGGACTATCTCTTCCATATACTGCTTCACGCCTGGATATTTTTCAAAATAGGTGTCAATATATTGTTGTGCTTGCTTCCTAGTAATGCCTAAGTTTTGGGACAAGCCATAATCACTGATACCATAGACAATTCCAAAATTCACTGCTTTAGCTTGACGACGCATGTTAGGTGTGACATCTTCTGCTTTTTCAACACCGAAAACTCGCATTGCAGTGCTGGCATGGATATCTTGTCCTTCCACAAACGCTTCTTTTAAATGCTCATCATTAGAAATATGCGCGAGCACACGTAACTCAATTTGAGAGTAATCAGAAGAGAAAATCAACCAATTATCCTCTCTTGGTACGAAGGCTTCTCTAATTTTTCGGCCTTCTTCTAAACGGATAGGAATGTTTTGTAAATTGGGATCTACTGAGCTTAATCGTCCTGTTTGTGTCAGTGTTTGTACATACCGAGTATGAATTTTATTATCTGGCTGAATTACTTTTAAGAGTCCTTCAACATAGGTCGATTGAATTTTGGCAATTTGACGATAAGTTAAAATATCTGCCACAATTGGTGCTTGTTCTTTTAGTTGTTCTAAAACATCCACCGCTGTTGAATAACCAGTTTTCGTCTTTTTGATCACAGGTAAGCCCATTTTTTCAAATAAAATAACGCCTAATTGTTTAGGTGAATTCAAATTAAATTCTTCGCCAGCTTCTGCATAGATTTTTTCTTCGATTTCTTTCAAGCGTTCTGAAAATTCTACTTGCATTTCTTTTAAGCGCGTGGCATCAACACGGATCCCAGTTATTTCCATATCGCCTAAAATACGAGAAAGTGGTAATTCCATTTTATAGAATAAATCAGCTTGATTCTTTTCTGTTAATTCGCTATCTAATTTGCTTGTTAAAAATTGAATTGCTTTAATCTTACGTGCTAAATGACCAAAGAAAACTTCTTCGTCCTCTGGCAAGCCTTTTTTGGCCCCTTTCCCATAAATGGCTTCATCAGATTGAATCGCATCATATCCGTAATGTTGTGCTACGCCTTCAATATCCGCGTTATTGTCATTGGTATCAAGTAAATAAGCAGCCAATAAAACATCAAAGGCAATCCCTGTCATTTTTCCTACATAGCGATTTAGTGCAACGTACGTCCGTTTTGCATCATAGACATTTTTTTTACGTGTCTCATCCATCAACCAATCGATAAATGGCTGACTTTCAAAAACAGCTAAATTATTCGTGGTATAAATCTTCTTGTCGTTGCCCCAAGCAAGGCCGACAATCGGTGACGTATGATAGTTATCTTCCATCATCTCAACATAAAGAGCCATATCGTCTGTAAACATTTCATTGGTTAACTGATCTTCGACTACTTCAAATAAAATATCTTCCATTTCAACAGGTTCTTCTGTAATGTCCAACTTAGCTAAAAATTGTTTAAAATCCATTTCTTTATAAAAAGGAACCAATTTTTCTAAGTTTTTCCCTTCATATGCCAAGTCTTCCACATTGACTTCGACTGGTGCATTGACTTCAATTGTTGCTAAACGTTTAGAAAGAAAGGCTTGCTCTTTATCATTAATCAAGTTTTCTTTCATTTTGCTTTTTTTCATTTCATCGATATTCTCATAAACCCCTTCAACTGAGCCATATTGTTTTAACAGCTTAATCGCGGTTTTCTCACCGATTTTCGTTACACCTGGAATATTATCCGATGTATCGCCAGCCAACCCTTTCATATCAATAATTTGCTTAGGCGTTAATCCATCATATTTTTCAGCAATATGCTCAGGCGTATATGATTCAATATCGCTAACTCCTTTAACAGTGATATCTACTTTGACAGTGTCCGTCGCTAATTGTGTCAAATCTCGGTCCCCTGATAACACGACAACATCATATTCATCTTTATCAACTTTGTTGGCTAATGTACCAATAATATCATCTGCTTCATAGTTAGGTAGTTCATAATATTTTACGCCTAAACCTTCTAAAAGTTCACGAATATACGGCATTTGTTCTTTAAATTCGCCCGGTGTTTTTGAACGTCCGGCTTTATATTCTGAATAAAATTCTGTTCTGAATGTGGTTTTCCCTGCATCAAAAGCGACTAAAACATGAGTAGGCATTTCTTTTTGCATTACATTTTCAAACATATTGTTAAATGCATAAATAGCATTTGTATGCAAGCCGTTCTTATTTTTGAATCGTTCTAATGAGTTATGTAGCGCAAAAAATGCACGAAAGGCTACACTGTTTCCATCAACGAGTAATAATTTTTTTTTGGTCATTTTTTTCCCCTCATCTTTAGCAAACTAGTTTCCTTTCTATTTTAACAAAAAACTACAGAATTTGCAGTAGACGGCGATTGCAGAATGAAAGAAAAAGGTATTTGACATAGTTCCTTAGTGACAACTATATCAAATACCAAAATCAATCAGCAATACACGCTGAATCTTCACAAGTATGAAAATCTTTTTACGGCAAAACATTTCCCGCTGCACGATAAATATCGTACCAATCTTCGCGACTAATCACAATGTCTGCTGCTTTAGCAATTTCTTCAATTCTACCAAGATTCATACTTCCTGCGATGACTTGCATATTAGCAGGGTGGCGCAGAATCCAGCTGCTGGCTAAGCCAGTTGGCGTTGTTTGATATTTTTCAGCCAATTCGCTTAATTTTTGATTTAACTCAGGGAATTTTTCATTTCCAATAAAGACACCTTCAAAATAACCATATTGGTACGGTGACCATGCTTGAATAGTCATTTGTTTCAACCGTGAATAATCTAAAATACCATGATCATAATCAATGCTTCCTGATATTTCCATATTTGTTTGTAAGCCTTGATCCACCATGCCAGTATGCTTGATGCCAAATTGTAATTGATTGGCTAATAATGGTTGTTTAACAGCTGTTTTTAAAAGTTCAATTTGTCCTGGCGTTTGGTTACTTACACCAAAATAGCGAACTTTCCCTTGTTTTTCTAATAAATGAAAAGCTTCAGCTACTTCTTCTGGTTCCACTAAAGTATCTGGACGATGCAACAATAATGCATCGACTGAATCTACACCTAAACGCTGTAAACTCCCTTCAACCGCTTCTAAAATATGTGCTTTCGAAAAGTCAAAAAAGCCTTGGCGAATCCCACATTTCGTTTGTATAAAAATATCTTCACGACGAATGGCACTTTCTTTTAAGGCCTTACCAAAAATGGTTTCGCAGTCGCCGCCACCATAAATGTCGGCGTGATCAAAAAATGTAATGCCGTGATCATAAGCAGTTTCAATTACCTGTTGAGGATTTTCAGCACCATTTAAGCGCATACATCCTAAGACAACCGAAGAAACAGTTTCGTCACTTGTACCAAATTGCAGTTGTTTCATTTTAATATCCTCCTCATCCATTCCTCTTACTTCTTCATTTTAACACTATTTAGACAAAATTGGACTTCTTATGGTAGATTCGCTTCGACTTTTTCAAAAAAAGCAGGAGATAATTCCTCTGGCAAATAAACAACTGTCTCAGAAGAAAGCGCTACGTTCATCTGAAACAAATGATTGACAATTAAGAGGTGTGCTTGGTGAAGTTGATACGTTGGTTTTCCATGAATAATTGTAATATTCTTTTTTTCACTGAAATAGTTTTTTATAGATTGCCCCAGCGCTTGTTCCTTTTCTGGAGGAAAGTCCGTCAATAGGCAAATAATATATTTTTTTTTCATATAAAATCGGGTCAAATAAATCTAGGATGTGATAAAAATAGCAACTCGTAAATTCCCGTTCTTTTACTGAAGTAAAGACTGGATACAGGCGTTTTAAAAGCCTAATTAGTTTCTGTAATCTGTGCCAAGTTTGCTGATAACGTACAGCGAGTATTTGTTCCTGTTTATGAGCTGGCAACCATGTTTGTCCGTCTAATAAACTATTCATATGCGTACTTAAAAATCGACATAAATGAATTTCTTGATAATTAAAATGATGTTGTGTAAAATTTCTCCTAATTTCTTTCATAATAAAAATAGCTGTTTTTAAGCATAAACTTTCTATTTTCATTTGCTCATGAATAAAATACTTTCGCGCTCTCTTGCCAAAGCAACCACCAAAATGTGCTTCAAGAATCACAAATAACGCTTTTTGTTCTTTAAGAGATATAAAGGAAGTGCTCAACACTTCCACACGAAATAAATAAAAAAAAGCACTTGTTTGTTGAAATAAATTAGCATTTGGCACTGAAATTCCATGCCCGTCTCGATATCGTCTCTCCCAAATATAAATTAGCCAACTAAGATGATTCTGTTGTGCCACATTTAAATCCAACTCAAAAAAGGTAATGATTTTCCGAGTCATGTCTCTGTTTTCTTCCAGACAGCTTTCTTGAAAAAACAAATAAAAACAAAGGATTAACTGTCGAATTTGCCATTCATTGCCAGTTAAATCGTAATGTTTTTGACGTACAATAATATCAAAATTAACTAGCCAACGTCGAATATTAGAAAGTTTCTTCCGAAGAGTTGATTCCTGTAATCCCAATACCTGGGTCAATTGCGCATAATTGATTCGCTCTTCAATTAGACAACGTAAAATATAAAATTCGGGAATAAAATAACAAAATTTTTGTCTAAATCGAGCCAAGCCACAAACGCATAATTCACGATATTTTACAATTCCTTTGGTCGTTGTATAAATCTTACAAAGCCCTTCTATCTTAAACGTTTCCTGCTTTTTTTCAAAACGTTGAATGTAACAATGGATGGTTTTGTCGCTCACCTTTAGTTTTTCTGCAGCCATCAAAACAGAAAATGTCTGCTCTTGTTGCAGTAAATCCAACAATTCCAACATATTTTTATGTTCAAAAGACAATAATTCCTTGAAATCCATATATCGTCCCCTTTCACTCCCTTGTTATAAGAATACGTCAAATAAGGCAAAAATTTTTTTAAGAAGAAAAAAATAGAGAACAAAAAGTATTGATTACTTTCCGCTCTCTACAATTATATCGAATTATTTTTTTGAAATATGCAGTGTCATAGCATTTGCTGCTACAATAATTGTACTTAATGACATCAAGACAGCACCTACAGCTGGATTTAAAACAATCCCAATTGGTGCAAGAACCCCAGCCGCTAAAGGAATGGCGACAATATTGTACCCAGCTCCCCACCAAAGATTTTGGATCATTTTACGTCGTGTTTGTTTGGCTAAATCTAAGAACCTTAAAATATCTTTAGGATCACTATCCGTCAGTACAACATCTGCCGAATCAATCGCTACATCTGTACCAGCGCCTATCGCAATGCCGATTGAAGCACGGGCTAAACTTGGTGCATCGTTAATACCGTCTCCTACCATCATGACCTGATGCCCCTCAGTAAGATACTGTTGCACAATTTTTTCTTTATCTTCTGGTAAGAGCTCTGCGTAGTATTCCTTCATTCCTAAATAATTAGCAACTGCACTGGCAGCTGTTTGATTATCCCCTGTCAACATGACTGGCGTAATGCCTTGCGCTTGTAACTCTGCAATAAATGTTTTAGCTTCTGGTTTGACTTTATCTCCTAAAGCAAGCAGTGCGACTAATTGACCAGCGATGATTAAATAGCTCAAAGTATTTCCTTGCTCTTGATAGTTTGTTTTAATTGTTTCATCGAAGGTTAACTGTAACCGTGCAACTTCTTTTTCATTGACTATTTTGACTTCTTGGTTTTGAACAGTAGCAACCAGTCCTACGCCTGATAAAGCTTGCAGATTATGGGCTTCATAAGGTTGAACGGCTTGTTTATTTAAATAGTTCATGATCCCAATTGCCAACGGATGGTTTGCATTTTTTTCCAATGCCCCAATATATTTAAGTGCTTCTTCTCTAGTAAACTGCTTACTCATTAATTCTAAGCCAGTAACTGTAAATTGTCCTTCTGTTAAAGTACCAGTTTTATCCAGCAACACATATTCAACCTTATTGGCTTGTTCTAATGCATTCCGATTTTTTAAAAGTAAGCCATTTTTAGCAGCAATGGAGGTACTTCTAGCAATCACTAAAGGAATTGCCAAGCCTAACGCATGGGGACAGGCAATAATAAAAACTGTAACCATTCGTTCAAATGCTAGCGACAAATCTTTCGTTACGAGTAACCAACCGATAAATGCTAACACACCTACGAATAAGGCAATATAGAATAACCACTTGGCTACACGGTCTGAAATAGATTCTAGTTTTGATTTTTCCGATTGCGCTTGTTTAACCATCTCCATAACTTTTGACAGGTAACTATTTTCACCCGTGCCAGTTACTGAAATTTCAATCATTCCGTTGCCATTGACAGCTCCACCAATCACGGAGTCGCCAATGTTTTTTTCTACTGTTTTTGATTCCCCTGTAACCATCGATTCATCGACTGTTGTGCTTCCTTTCAAAATTTTACCATCTGTCGGAATTTTATCTCCCGAACGAACAATCAAGCGATCGCCTTCTTGGACATCTTGCAAAGGAATTTCTTCTTCCCCATGTTCAGTCATTCGCTTGACTGTGTCAGGTAACAGTTCAGCCATTTTTTTCAAGGCATCACCAGCATTAGAAATAGCATTCATTTCAATCCAATGGCCTAAAAGCATAATAACAATCAGAGTGGCTAATTCCCAGAAAAAGTCCATCACGTGGGCCTGATTCGTAAAATGATTCATGTAAAACGCATATAGGCTATAAAAATATGATACCGAAATCCCCATCGCAATTAACGTCATCATTGCTGGACTCTTTTGCTGTAATTCCATTTTAGCGCCACTTAAAAATGGTTGTCCACCATAAAAAAATAGCACAGTTGCTAAAATTAAGACCAACCAATCAGAACCTGGAAAAGTAAATTGAAAAGGTAATTGAAAACCCATCATTGGTGAAAGAACAATAATCGGAATAGCTAAAATCAATGACAGCCAGAATTTTTGTTTAAAATTCCCCATATGCATTGAATGGTCCATTCCCTTCATTCCTTCATGTTGGTGTGACATAGCCATTTGTTCATGCGCCATATCATGATTCATGTGATTCATTTTATCGTGGGACATTGTTGGCTGTTTTTCCTGGTGTTGTTCATGATTATGTTTTGCTGACATATGATCCCTTCTCTTCTTAAGTATTTTCATCTTAAGCATAGCACAAGATGAAAATTGTTAGAAATAATTACTTTTTTTAGTTTAGAAAAAAAAAGAGCCGAATTTTGCGTATGTATATTTTAAGAACACCTTATCCTCATATTTATTACAAAAGGAGTGTTTCAATGAAAATTACTACAAAGCAAGTCGGGGCGCGCATGCGTGAAGCTCGAAAAAAGAAGAAGTACACTTTACGTTATTTAGCCAATAAAATTGGTTTATCTAGTGGAAGTACAATTAGTAACTGGGAATTAGGTTTGAATTTACCCAATAAACGATACTTAAAAAAAATCGCTAAAGCCTGCGACACAACAGTAGATTGGCTACTTTATGGTGATTTCGATCGATTTGTGCGCCAGCTATTAAAAGAAAATTTTCAAAATAAACAACTGCTAAAACCACCTTTTTTTACTCAGTTGATGATACGTTTATCTGAAGAACAGCTATCCTATCACGATTCCTTAAAAATTATGATTCAAGCGCAAAAGTTACAGCAGTCCTTTTATGCTTTTCCTTTAACAGTAGAAGCCCCCTCTCATTCCCAAGAGAGTATTTCTATTTATGAACCAACAACTGCAGAAGAACAGTCTGACCAATCTTATTATCATCCGTTTATTTTGTCGGAACTCCATGAATTATTTACACATTCTCAAAATCCAGAATTGGATTATTCTCTGATTATCGCTTTTCTTCCTTTGTTAAAAGTAGATCAATTAACTGAACCACAAAAAGAAGTCTTACTGGCCATCTTTAAGCGAATGAATTCCTTTAAAGACCAAACACTTTTAAATGAATTCTTTGTGGAATTACAGTATTTACTCTGATTCTACAAAAAAGATTGAGCCATGTATCTCAAGGACTTAGGCTCAATCTTTTAGTTAAATTTCTTCTATTTATGAACGATTCTTTCGTTCGACTAAGTGCGTTTTCCGTTGTGGTCCAATGATTAAAGGAACGGATTCATATTTGACTTCACTGTATTCCAAGCCAAACCAACTTTCAGGAGAGGTAGTTAAGTTTTTGATAGCTAATTTTGCCTGCATAATTTGTCGATCCCATTTTTTCAGTTCAGAAACGTTAGATAATTCTTCTTGAATTAATACAAATTGGAAATCGCCAACTTCTCTTCCTGGCGTTAATGAATAACGTTGTGGCTGTTTTGGCAAGCGGCCTGTTTTCATCAAGTCATGAACAATTTGTCTTAAATATACATTCACTTCTTGAGAAATATGGAAGCCTAAATATAGCTGAACTTGCACAATAAAATCAGTTCCTAACATGTCAACAGAATACTCTTGAGTAAAGGGTTCATCTGTTACCTGAACATTAACAAACCAATAAACGTTCGCTCGTTTTGGTTGTTTGTCCAAAATCGAATAAATAATATTACGATTAATTTCGCCGTCCACTCGATCGGAGGTTAAAAAGACCACGTTGGTTTGATACATAGGTACAGATGTATCTTCTTTCAAAGCTTTAAGTTGTGGTACATATTTTTCCAACGACACTTGTTCCGCCGTTGCTTCCTTAATCTCGTTGCCGCGTTCCCAAATAATCATGATGCATAACAAGAAGACTGCCATTCCCACAGCAACATATCCACCATGGAAAAACTTCGCAGCACTTGAAAAGAAAAAGACAACTTCAATGGCAGCAAAGAACAAGGAAATTAGATACGCAGACCAAGCTGGAATTTTATCCAAAAGATAAAACAACAATAAAATGGTTGTCATCAACATCGTAATCGTAATCGATAGACCATACGCAGCCTCCATGTGTGTCGATGTTCTAAAAGCCAGCACGATTGCTGAACAAGCTAACCATAAAATTAAATTCACCGCTGGAATATACATTTGACCGATATTGCTCCCAGGATAAATAATTTTGAGTCTTGGTAATAACTTCAATTTAATCGCTTCAGAAACTAAAGTATACGAACCTGATATTAACGCTTGCGAAGCAATCACTGCGGCGATTGTTGCAAAAACAACGCCAAATACGAGAATACCTCGTGGAATCATTTGGAAAAATGGGTTAATTTCAGCTAATGCCTGCATTTCAGGGTTTTCTTTGACCGTTAACAACCATGCAGCTTGACCTAAATAATTAAGAATCAAACAAATCTTAATATACGGCCAGCTAATGCGGATATTCATTTTTCCTACATGCCCTAAATCAGAATATAAAGCTTCAGCACCAGTTGTAGCCAAGAAAATATTCCCTAAAATAAATAGACCTAGTTTATTTTCTGGACTGACTAGTAATTGCAAAGCATAATATGGATTTAATGCACGAATAACCGTCCAATCTTGGCTAAAATTCATTAAACCAATGATGCCTAAAAAAGTAAACCACATGAACATAATCGGCCCAAAAGCTTTCCCGACCAATTCTGTTCCAAATCGTTGAACAGAAAAAAGAATTAAAATAATCGTCAACGTAATAACCACTATAATCGTTTGGTCATTACCAAAACGTTCAAAAAATGCCGGAATCCCCCGTAAGCCTTCGATCGCTGTCGTCACTGTCACAGCTGGGGTCAAAACGCCATCAGCCAGTAAAGCGGCGCCGCCAATCATTGCGGGAATAATCAAATACTTACTTTTTTTACGAACCAATGTATAAAGAGAGAAAATCCCACCTTCTCCATGGTTATCAGCATTTAAAGCAATAACTACATATTTAATCGTGGTTAAGATAGTCAATGTCCAAAAAATTAACGAGACCGAACCTAAAATAAACGATTCAGAAACCCGTGCCAAGCCACCATTATCTCCTACAATGGCTTTCATTACATATAAAGGGCTCGTTCCAATATCTCCATAGACAACGCCCATGGCAACTAAGATCCCTGCCATCGTAAATTTCCGACGATCAAACCCCTCTGCTTTGTGTAACACAATACTTTCCTCCTACAAAAGAAATGACTTCGTTTAGTTTAACCAACAGCTCCATAAAAACTTTTAAAACTCTTTATTATATAACGTTTTATATATCTTTTTCATTAGTCAAAAAGCGCTTTTTGACTAACGATGCTACTCACTATAATACGTTTTAAATCGTTTAGCAAGTCTTTTTATTAGAGAATGTTCATCTTAGATAAGAAACCCACCTATTTTGAAAAAAGGAAAATCAAAAATAAGTGGGGCAGCAGTCGAAACGACTGCTGCCCCACTTGCTAACTATTAAGATAATTTTCTGAACAAAAGCAGCTTCTTTTATTCCTGTTAAATTTAAATCACTTCTTCTTCCTCTTCAACTTCAGAGAAATGGAACTTAATCATTTCATTGACGAAAATTGGCACAAAGGATAGGAAAATTGCTAACATCCAATGATTTAAACTAATATGCACTAATCCAAATAGTTCTTGTGTGAATGGTAATAAAGCAATGGTTGTGGTAATTAGTAATGCTAAAACGACCATTTCAAAGAGCGACTTGTTGCTTGATAATTTTACACGGAAAACAGAGTTCGCACTACGAACATTAAAGACATGTAAGATAGAGGAATAAGCTAAGATTAAAAATGCCACTGTTTGTCCCACTTCATAGCTGTTTGAAACATAGGCTGAAACACCTGGTACAAAAGCACCTAGATAAAAACCAAACAAAGTAATGACTGTGAACACTGCTGCATTAATCCCAATCTTTTGCCATAAGCCTCGTGCAAAAATCCCTTCATTTTTAGGAATTGGTGCCTCATCCATAATTCCTTTTTCCGCTGGTTCTTTCCCTAATGCAAAACCAGGTAACCCATCTGCGACCACGTTAACAAACAACAGTTGAACCGCAGTAAATGGCGCACCCCAACCAAGTAACATGGCAATTAAAACAATAAAAATCTCAGAAATATTACAGCTTAACAAGAAGTTAATGGCTTTACGAATATTTCGGTACACGGCACGTCCTTGCGCAACCGCATCAACAATAGTTGCAAAGTTATCGTCCGTCAAAATCATATCTGAAGCGCCTTGGGCCACATCTGTTCCAGTAATCCCCATTGCGCAACCGACATCACTAGCTTTCAAGGCTGGCGCATCATTCACGCCATCTCCGGTCATTGCTACAACAGCGCCAGAACGTTGCCATGATTGAACAATTCGAATTTTATCTTCAGGGGTTACACGTGCATAAACGGATAAATCTTTAACCCGTTTATCTAATTCTTCATCACTCATTTTTTTCAGTTCTGAACCAGATAAGGCTTCACTTTTATCTTTTAAAATTCCTAATTCTTTAGCAATTGCACTGGCTGTTACCACGTGATCACCAGTAATCATGACTGTTTTAATTCCAGCTTTTTTCGCACGAGCAATGGCGCCCTTACTTTCTGGACGTGGTGGATCAATCATGCCAATTAAGCCTAACAAGCGAAGATTTTTTTCTAAAGCCTCCGATGTAATTTCCTTGGGTGGTTCATCATATACGGCATAACCGACAGCAATAACTCGTAACGCTCGTTTTCCGAAACGATCATTAACAATAGCCGCTTGATCGACATCCCCGAAACCAAAACGAGGTAGTAACACATCAAAGGCTCCTTTAGTAATTGAGATGTGCTTTTTCCCCCATTGATGGACCGTAGTCATCATTTTACGTTCTGAATCAAAGGGAATTTCACCAATACGAGGATATTTTTCTTCAAGTTCTTCTTTCGTATGATAATTCTCTTCGACAGCACGAACAATTGCCGCTTCTGTCGGATTCCCTGTAACAGTTAGTTCATCGCCTTCTTTTTCCACAATGACATCTGTACATAAAGCAGCCATTTTCAGTACTTCCATGGCTTCATCGGTCATGGCATCTTCCGTATCCGTTACTTCATCACCACGATGCCATACTCGGCGGACACGCATTTTATTTTGTGTCAGTGTTCCTGTCTTATCAGAACAGATAACATTCGCAGTTCCTAGCGTTTCTACTGCTGGCAATCGGCGAATAATCGCATGTTTTTTAGCCATTTTTTGAACACCATATGCTAAGGTTAACGTTACAATCACGGTTAGTGTTTCTGGTACAGCTGCCACCGCTAAGGAAACGGCTGTCATAAACATTTCAAGAAGCGGTTCTCCTTGCAGTTCACCAATAATGAAAACAATTGCCGCAGCCCCTAAGGCTAACAAACTAATACGTTTGCCTAATTGATTCAAGCGTTTTTGTAATGGTGTTTTTTGCTGATCGCTGTTATTCAGTAACCCAGCAATTTTACCCATTTCTGTATTCATTCCTGTTGCAGTTACTACTGCTCGTCCGCGGCCATTCACAACGGTACAGCCTTTGAAAATCATATTTATTTGATCTCCTAAGCCATCATCGTCATGCCCCACGTATGTAGGATCTTTTTCAACAGGTTCACTTTCACCTGTTAGTGCTGACTCTTCTACGCGCATTTGAGAAGCTTGAATAAGTCGTGCATCGGCTGTAATCATTGAACCAGCTTCAAGAACTAGAACATCTCCTACTACTAGTTCTTCAGCATCGACTTCGATTACCTTGCCATCTCGTAAGACTGCACTACTTTGCTTGTTCATGTCTTGTAAAGCCGCCAGAGATTTTTCAGCATTTCCTTCTTGAACAATGGCTAAAACAGCATTGATAATCACAATTGCAATAATTAAGATTCCTTCAAAATATTCGCCATGTTCTGTTACGATTGCTGTATAAAACGAAATTGCCGCAGCAACTAATAAAATAATCGTTGTAAAATCAGATAAACTGTGAATAAATTTCTTTAACACAGAATCCTTCTTAGCCTCTTCAAATTGATTGCGGCCATTTTCTTTCAGCCGTTGTTGGGCCTCTTGTTGTGTTAAACCAGTTTCAGTATTGACTGAAACTTCTTTTGTGACAGTATCGACAGTTTGCTTGTAAGCTTCCATCCTATTCCCCCTCTAATTTTTTCTTCCTATATAATAGTGTCTCTATTAAATATAACATGATTTTTTTTGAACACGCAACTTTTTTCATCTTTGGCTTAGCGTTCTCTCATATGTCCAGAAAAAACTGGTATTTTCGTTGTTGCTACAGCAATGTTTCTATTTGATTATGGGAATTTTATGAAAAAGGAAACGAATTCAGCCAAAAAGCAATGGACATTTTTTTCATTTTGTCTGATAAAAAAATAGTTTATTTCTATATATTCAACACAAAAACAACAAAAAAATACAATGTTATTTAGTTCGCACGATTATTTATTTTACATGTTATAAAATAACCAGAAAAATATTATATTTAATCTTATTAATAAGTGTTATAACTTGCAAACGCTTCCAAAAAGTGCTATTCTTTAAGTGTAAGGAGGACATGCAAATCAATTGGTTGAAGATTTTCTCAGTAGATAAAAATCGGTAAACTCAAAGTTGTTAGAATTGCAAGATTCACCTGTAAACAATACGTGTAGAGTAATTGTTAGTGATAACTCGTATCGGAAAATAGGGAAAGGTTATAGAAGGATGGAGTTTCTATAAAGCATTTACCCTATCTGTTATCACCTAACGCAAGTTATCCACCATCCAAGCGTCGAAACTGTATGAAAACAAGGTTTTAGTTTCACCACATCACGTTCACCTTTTGCTTTACATGTATCGCGAAATGTAAACACTTATTCAACCAATTGATGTCTTCCCGTTAACAAGGCCGAGCTTAAATTTAAGCTCGGTTTTTTCTTTTAGGCAATAAAATATATTTGTATCAAATAATCATATGTGTTATATTCAAGGTGCACATTCTATTTTATCTTCTTTTAAAGGAGGGAATGCTATGCGAAAAAAGAAAAAATCTTCGTTTGAAAGTTCAATTCATGTTTATCGTGCTATGGCTCGTATGACTCAGCAAGATTTGGCCAATCGAGTCGGTGTCTCTCGACAAACAATTATTCAACTGGAACGAAACAAGTACAATCCTTCATTACTTCTTGCGCATGACATCGCGAACGTCTTTGGCGTAACCATTGATGATGTGTTCACCTTCAAAGAAACACTGAATGACGATGTAGAACAAGAAGCCTAAACAGTATAAGCTGTACTTAACAAGACAATTTTTCTGATTGTACTTGGAGTTGCCGAGGTACAACTTAGTACCGGCAATACGAAGAAAGCACTTCTTCGTATTGTTGTTTCAATAATTAATCTTTGCTTACATAAAAAAAGAACGGCGCAACCGTGGTTGCGTCGTTCTTTTTATTCTAAGATTGTCTACTAAGCATTTTTGCTCTAGTAGCGTTTTGGTTTCTAACTTTATTATTTACAGGGGAAGAAAAAATAAAGCACACCTTTACTGTGATTCCAAAAATCACGTGTTTATCATAATATATTTTTGTTTCAATCCCAAGTATTCTGCTCACAAAGTGTCGCTTATTTAATAAACATTGCATCGCCAAAACTAAAGAAACGATATTTTTCTTCAATTGCATGTTGATAAGCAGCCAATGTTAAGTCTTTTCCTGCAAAGGCACTCACAAGCATCACTAACGTAGATTTTGGTAAATGGAAGTTCGTTGAAAAAGCCTCTACAACTTTAAATTGATACCCTGGTGTGATAAAAATATCGGTCCAGCCACTGTCAGCCTGGATTTCACCATTAAATTTTGTGCCAATTGTTTCCAACGTACGAATAGAAGTTGTTCCAACCGCAACAATCCGACCGCCTGCTTGGCGTACTTCATTTAATTGCTTAGCCGCTTCTTCAGTTAAACGATAGAATTCGCTATGCATATGATGTTCTTCTATATTATCAACGCTCACGGGACGGAATGTTCCTAAACCGACATGTAACGTTAAATAAACGAGATGAACACCTTTTGCTTTGATCTCTTCTAATAGTTCTTTTGTAAAATGCAAACCCGCTGTTGGTGCTGCAGCTGAACCATTTTCTTCAGCATAAACCGTTTGATAACGATCTGGGTCATCTAAGCGTTCTTTGATATATGGCGGCAATGGCATTTCTCCTAACGATTCTAAAATTTCTAAGAAAATACCATCATATTTAAATTCAATGATTCGACCACCATGTTCCAACTCTTCTTTAACTACCGCTTTTAGGCGACCATCGCCAAATTGAATTTCCGTGCCGACTTTTGCACGTTTCGCGGGTTTAATCAAGGTTTCCCATGTATCGCCTTCTGTATTTGTTAAAAGTAAAACTTCCAAATGACCGCCTGTTTCAGGTTTTTCTCCATATAAACGGGCCGGCAGTACCCGGGTATTATTCATGACTAATGCATCCCCAGGCTGTAATTCATCAAGAATATCATGGAAATGTTTATCCTCCATGTCCCCTGTTTCTTTATTTACAACTAATAATCGTGAACTAGCGCGATCTTTTAGTGGGGTTTGAGCAATTAATTCTTCTGGTAAATCAAAATCAAAATCTTCTGTACTTAGCATTTCCGTCACTCTTTCTACTAGTTTTTATCTTGGTTATTCTAACACTTTTTCTTGTTTCTGGCTATGTCAGCCTTCTGAATCAAACTAAATAGTTGTCAAAAAATGTCAGAAGCACTATACTTACTTTAAGTAAGTATACATAGTTATTTAGAGGAGGAACTCAAAATGCATGCTCAATTTCATCATGTTTCACTATTAGCGCGTCATGGTCAAGAAAACCAATCATTCTATACAAAATTGTTAGGCTTACGTTTTGTCAAAAATACCGTAAATCAAGACAACAATCGCATGCCTCATTATTTTTATGGCGATTATCAAGGCACACCGGGAAGCTTAGTAACTTTTTTTATCGTGCCCTTATTAGGCAACCGCTATGAAGAAAAAAATTATTTAGCCACGATTGGCTTAAAAATCCCCCAAAATAGCCTTTCCTTTTGGGAACAACGTTTAACAGAAAACAAAATTCCATTTAACAAAAAAGAAAAGAGCCTACATTTCAGTGATCCAGATGATACGCATATTATCCTGACAGAAGTTCCTGAAAATCCATTAAAAGAAACACTCGTTGTTTCTAACGACATTCCAGCAGCGGTTCAAATTATCGGTTTGGCCTCTACTGAATTTCATGTGCCAGATTCTGAAAAAACCTTGGCCTTTTTTGAAACATTTCTTGGTTGGCAAGCAGTTGGCAATACGATTATTTTAAGTGAGACGGAAAGCTTTTCTGTTCATCAAACAACGTCGGATAAAACAAGCCGAATGGGGCGTGGCAGTATGGATCATATTGCTTTTTCTGTGGCTGATGATGAAGCATTACAAGAACTACACACTCGCGCTTTAGCACAAGGCTGGGAAATTGAAATGTATGTAAGTCGTGGATATTTTAAAAGTTTATACATTCGTGAACCAGGCGGGAATCGGGTTGAATTTGCTACTTTGACTCCTGGTTTTACATTGGATGAGCCTCTGGAACATTTAGGGGAAACGTTGGCTTTACCGCCTTTTTTAGAACCAAAACGGACTGCAATCGAAGCCAACCTCTACAAAGATATGTAACCAACGCTTTAGAAAACAACGGAAGACGGACGTAATAATCGGTGACAAAATTACGTCCGTCTCTCTTCCCCTATGTTTGAATGTTTGAACAAGAGAATAAAAAATGACCTTCAGATTTTTCTGAACGTCATTGCACATTCCATAAAAAGCATCCTTCGTTCTTCCACTTCTTACTTCTTAAAAAAACTGGTAATTTTTTCAAAAATTCAGTAAAATAAAAGTGATCAATGGTTTCCATTGATTGAACGGGCAACTTGATGGTCCACTTGCACAGGTGACTATTCAAGGCTTCGTGATTTAGTTGCCGCTAAATCATGAAGCGCCTTTTTTTATTTTATTCCCTTGTTCTCTTTCCATTCTAATGAAAAACTCAGCTCCCGTCAACTTGCTATAAAGGACACTTTTCTTTGTTATAGCGGCTTTTCCCCCTTCTCAGAATACTCTTTTTAACATCTTGTTTCGTTCAGACAACTTTTACTAAACAATAGTTGTCTTTTCTTTTTTTTAGAACGAATTAAAAAATTTTTACCGCCTTCTTTTTCCCATTAAAAATAGATTACATTTGTCGAAATCGCATTTTTATAGCATACTAGTAATAAGATACATTTTCAAAATATTTAGTTGAGGTGAGTAAGTTGATAGAATTTCAGCATGTATCAAAATTTTATAAAGGCGGAAAAGTCGCCGTTGATGACATTAATTTGTCTTTCGATAAAGGTGAATTTATCTGCTTCATCGGAACAAGTGGTAGTGGAAAAACGACATCAATGCGGATGCTTAACCGCATGACTGACCCTTCAAAAGGAAAAATTTTAATTGATGGCCAAGATATTCAAAAAATCAATCCTGTAGAGCTACGTCGCCAAATTGGCTATGTCATTCAAAATATCGGCTTGATGCCTCACATGACCATTCGTGAAAATATCGTTTTAGTGCCTAAATTATTAAAAGTACCTGTGGAAGAACGCAATAAGATAGCCGAAAAAATGATTGATTTGGTTGAGTTACCACGAGAAATGTTGGACCGCTATCCCAATGAACTTTCTGGCGGACAACAACAAAGAATCGGCGTTGTGCGGGCTTTAGCTGCCAATCAAGATATTATTCTAATGGATGAACCTTTTGGTGCTTTAGATCCTATCACCCGTGATTCATTACAAGATTTAGTGAAAGATTTGCAAGAACGTTTAGGAAAAACGATTGTCTTTGTTACCCATGATATGGATGAAGCGTTGAAATTAGCAAATAAAATTGCCATTATGAGCGAAGGCAAAGTAATTCAATTTGACACACCAGATAATATTTTACGTCATCCAGCCAATGAATTTGTAGAAGAACTCATCGGAGAAGATCGCTTATTACAAGCCAAACCTGATTTCACCACTGTTGATGAAGTCATGTTAAATTCAGCTATTACTATCACGCCAGAAAAATCTTTACAAGAAGCGATTAAATTGATGCGTGAAAAACGGGTTGATACCTTATTAGTTGTTGATAATTCCCATGTGCTTAAAGGCTTTATCGATGTTGAAACATTAGATCAGCAACGTGGCAAAGCTTCTAGTGTTGGTGATATCTTGAATAAAGATGTCTTCTTTGTTCAAAAAACCGCTCTTTTACGTGATGCTTTACAAAGAATCTTAAAACGTGGCTTAAAATATGTACCAGTCGTTGATGAACAAAAACGAGTGGTGGGCATCTTAACACGTGCTTCCCTTGTTGACATTGTTTATGATGTTATCTGGGGCGATGAAACAACGATTAGTGAAGCTGTAGAAGCAAAACAAAGCGAGTCCGAAACTGATAAAGAGGAGGCGTAAGCAATGAGTAGCTTCTTTCAAGAATATGGATCAGAAATGATTTCAAAAAGTATTGAACATATTTATATTTCATTCTTTGCACTTTTATTAGGGGTCGCTATCGCTGTGCCCGTTGGCGTTTGGTTAACACGTTTGCCCAAAGTAGCCAATATTGTCATTGGTTTAACAAGTGCCTTACAAACGGTTCCTTCGTTAGCTTTATTAGCTTTGATGATTCCAATTTTTGGTGTCGGCAAAACACCCGCTATTATCGCGCTATTCATCTATTCCCTTCTACCTATTTTAAGAAACACGTATATCGGAATGAAAAATGTCGATGAAAATTACCGAGATGTTGCTAAAGGCATGGGCATGACCAATTTACAGTCTATTTTTAGTGTTGAATTACCCATTGCCATGCCAACAATTATGGCCGGCATTCGTTTAGCTGCTGTCTATGTCATTGCTTGGGCTACACTGGCTTCTTATATTGGTGCAGGTGGTCTTGGTGATATGATTTTCAGTGGATTAAATAACTATCAGCCAGAATTAATCTTTGGCGGGACTATTCCGGTAACTATTTTAGCGCTTTTAGCAGATGTTCTTCTTGGATTATTAGAAAATCGTTTAACGCCAAAAGCTTTAAGGGAGGGCGAATAATGATGAAAAAGAAACTCAAGTTAAGCTTACTCTTCTTAAGCAGTTTACTTTTATTGGCAGGTTGTTCTTTACCTGGTCTCGCTTCAACTTCTGATGATAACACTGTTGCCATTACAGGTGGGATTACTTCAGAAGCGCAAATTTTAGGGAGCATTGTAGCGGATATGGTTGAGCACTACACAGATAAAAAAACAAATGTGATTAACAACTTAGCCACTACGACCATCAATCACCAAGCAATGTTAAACGGAGATGCTTCAATTTCTGCAGCTCGTTATACTGGTACTGACGTGACTACTACGCTTGGCTTACCAGCGGAAAAAGACCCTAAAAAAGCGTTCAATCTAGTTCAATCAGAATTTGAAAAACGTTATCAACAAACTTGGTTCCCTTCATATGGTTTTGAAAATACTTATGTATTCTTAGTTACAAAAGAAACGGCTGAGAAATACAATTTAAAAACAGTCAGTGATTTAGGGAAAGTCGCAGACAAATTAGTTGCTGGTGTCGATACTGCGTGGATCACACGTGAAGGCGACGGTTATGAAGGCTTTAAAAAGGAATACAACTTCCAATTTAAATCTATTTTACCAATGCAAATTGGCTTGGTGTACGATGCAGTCAACGCTGGAAAAATGGACGTTATCTTAGGTTACTCAACAGATGGCCGGATTGGTAGTTACGATTTAGTCATGTTAAAAGATGACAAGCGCTTCTTCCCGCCTTATGATGCCGCTCCTGTGGTTAGTGACAAATTATTAAAAGAAACGCCGGAAATCAAAGATGTCTTAAATCGCTTAGATGGTAAAATTTCTACCAAAAAAATGCAAGAATTGAACTATCAAGCAGATAATGATTTAATTGAACCTGCTGTCGTAGCCGAACGTTTCTTAAAAGAAAATAACTATTTTGAGGGGGAGTAACAGATGAATAATATGAATTTATTCCAACAATTTATCTACTATTTCCAACAAAATGGCGGCTACGTCTTTCAACAATTTTTACGTCACTTTTTAATTTCGATTTATGGCGTAATCTTTGCTGCAATTGTCGGGATTCCTATTGGGATTATGATTTCACGTAAACGTAGCTTAGCCAACTGGATTATCCGTTTAGCGAACATTATCCAAACAGTACCAGCTTTGGCAATGCTTTCGATTTTAATGTTGGGGATGGGCTTAGGCGTCAACACGGTGGTTGTAACGGTCTTCCTTTATTCTCTCCTACCAATCATCAAAAATACGTACACTGGCATGATTCAAGTAGATCGCAATATTTTAGATGTTGGTAAAGGAATGGGTATGACAAAAGTACAACTTCTTTATATGGTCGAGTTACCTTTATCTGTGTCAGTAATCATGGCAGGTATTCGAAATGCGTTAGTCGTCGCAATCGGGATTACTGCGATTGGTGCTTTCGTTGGTGCTGGTGGTTTAGGGGATATTATTATTCGTGGAACCAATGCCACAGATGGTGCTTCTATCATTTTAGTCGGTGCCTTACCAACGGCCTTTATGGCGATTATCACAGATTGGGTTCTAGGGATTATTGAACGTCGTTTAGACCCAGCTAGCAAACATTCCAATTAATAAAAAATGCAGAGCAGATCCAACATTGTTTCTTTTCAATGGGATCTGTTCTTTTATCTAGGAGATTAATAATGTCTAACTACACTATTATCGATTTAAACCAACAACCACACTTAATTCCGTCAGCTGCTCAATGGTTTAGCCAAAAGTGGCAAATCCCCGCTGAAGCGTATCAAGCAAGTATGCAGGAAATGCTAACTAGCGAAAACCACGTACCACATTGGTGGTTCTGCTTGAATAAACAGCAGGACATCGTTGCAGGCGTGGGCGTAATTGATAATGACTTCCACAATCGTGCAGACCTTACGCCAAACCTTTGTGCATTGTATGTCGAACCAACATTTCGTCACCAAGGCTTAGCAGGAATTCTTTTAACAACAGTTGGTGATTTTCTTGCTAATTCTGGATTTAAAAAGCTTTATTTGCTCACAGACCATACTACTTTTTATGAAAGATATGACTGGGAATTTTTGACCATGGTAACCACTGAAGAGCAGTCTTGCGCTAGAATTTATCAAAAACAATTACGTCAATAAAAAAATCTGCCATCAAAAGATGGCAGATTTTTTTATTTTTTCAAGTGATAACTATAGGTAGCCACAATAATATTTTCCCGCCACGCTAAACGAATCCGCAAGCGTAAACTTGTTTGGTTATGCAAAATATTTTGCCAACGTTTATTCGGTACAAATTGTGGTACTAAAACTGTTGTACTGTAGTTATGCTTCGTGGCATTTTTACTAACTAAATCAACATAACGTAAGATAGGGTTTTGCAGTGAGCGATACGAAGAATGGACAATTGATAGACGAACGTCCGGGAAGTGTTTTTTAAACTCTTCCTGAATTTCTTTTTCCTTCTCAACGTTTTCATCCATTGAGACATGCATGGCAACAACATAATCACCAATGGAACGCGCATAGTTCAAGGCGCCGACATTTGCCTTGGTTACGTTCCCTACTAAAACAATAACTGTATTCCCATCAAACTCATGCAACTGTGCCCCATCTTCTAAACGTAGCTGTTCCGCCACATTTTTATAGTGAGTGTTGACCCGATAAAATGCATAAATCAACACTGGCATAATAATAAAGAACGGCCAGATGTCCCCTAATCGATAAATAAACAAAATGGCGATAATCGCGAAAGAGATAAAGGCGCCGACAATGTTAGCAATTGATTTTGGCAACCAATTTTTAGTTTCTTTTCGCCATTTTACAACCATCCCCGATTGAGACAAAGCAAACGGAATAAACACACCAATTGAATACAATGGGATTAAACGTTCTGTGGAACCTTGGAAAATCAATAATAAAACAATGGAACCAGCAGCTAAAGTTAAAATACCGTTTGAATAGCCTAAACGGTCGCCACGATCCATATACATATGCGGCATAAACTTATCTTTGGCTAAGTTATAAGCCAAAACTGGAAAGGCTGAGAATCCTGTGTTAGCGGCAACCGCTAAAATTAAGGCTGTCGCAAACTGTAATAAATAATATAAAATATTTTGACCAAAGACCGCTTTCCCAATTTGTGAAAGAACTGTCACTTCTTCTTTTGGCACAATCCCATACCAATAGTTAATAAACGTAATCCCCACGAAGAAGAACCCTAAAATCGTTGCCATTAACGCTAACGTCCCAGCAGCATTTTTTGCTCGTGGTTTCTTAAAGAATGGCACTGCATTACTGATTGCTTCAACCCCTGTTAAGGAAGAAGAACCAGATGAAAAAGCCCGTAGAACTAAGGCAATAGAAATTCCTGGAACCACGGCTCCTGGTAAAGCTGTCGCATTCAATGGCTGTGCGCCAGTCACAATTTTAAATAGCCCAACAACAATCAGTAAGGTAATAATTGCGATAAAACTATACACTGGCAACATTAAGAACGAAGCAGATTCTCGCAGGCCTCTCAAGTTCATTAAGGTAATCAATATCACAATCCCAATAGAAATTGCTACTTGATGACCATATAACGCCGGAATCGCCGATATAATCGCCTCTGCGCCCGCTGAAACTGAAACGGCTACTGTTAGCATATAATCGACTAACAACGAACCACCAGCCAATAAACCGGCATTTCTGCCGAGGTTTTCACTACTAACAACGTATGCGCCGCCGCCATGCGGATACGCATGAATAATTTGTCGGTACGACAATGTTAAAGAAATAAGTAAAATAATAACAAATGCAGCAATTGGCAATGAATACCAAATCGCAGCCGCCGACAAAGTAACCAGAACCACCACTATTTGTTCTGTACCATACGCAATGGATGAAAGTGCATCAGAAGATAACAACGCAAGCGCTGCAAATCTGCTTAATTTATGTTCATCATTTTCGGCTGATTTCAATGGTTTCCCAATGAACAGTCGTTTTAAATCCGCCATTTTTTTCTACTCCTTTTCTCTAGAGTGACCCGCTCACTTTTTTCATTATTTTTTATCAAACAAATCCATATGCTACGCTTCTCACAATGAAAAGTCAATTGATTTTTGTTACTGAAAAAGATAAAAAAATCACCATCTTTTTTTAATCAGACACTCATTTAAAGTCCCCCGCTTCCTTTATCTTATCAAGAGAATCCAGATAACAAAAGGATTTGCATTCTCTAAACAAAAAAGCGAGAGCTAAAAGTCTATTTGACCTTTTGGCTCACGCTTAAAAACTTAGTTAATTATTCCCTTTTATTGTAACAAGTACGTATGATCGAAGGTAATTTCCACTTTATAACGACCAATTTTTTCATAAACTTGCCGCTGAATTTCCACACCCAGTTCAAATTCAGATAATTTTGATTCTGTAGGTAAAACCAAGTCGAACAAAATCTTCGGCTCTTCGCCATGGGTAACTAAGCGGATATCATGGACTTTTAAAGACGCATCAAAAGAACGAATAATCTTTTTGATTGTTTGATGAACAAATTGTTGTGTTGGGTCATACAAATTCACTGGATCAATATGACAAACAAGATTAACATCCAACTCTTCTTTAAACTTCGCTTCAATCGCATCGATTGTCTGATGGGCCTTATTTAAATCCCAGCGATCATCAATTTCAATGTGAACAGACGCAAACGTTTGGCTAGGACCATAATTATGAATCAGTAAATCGTGATACCCTACAATTGTTTCCATTTTTGATAAGACATTTTTCATTTCATCAATTTCTGTTTGGCTCGGACGCATGCCCATCAACTCATTAATAAATTCGCGAATTAACTGCAGCCCACTATAAATAATATATGCAGCAATTAAAAAACCAATATATCCATCAATTCGCAAACCAGTGACGCCTTCAATAAATGCAGAAATCAAAACAGCTAATGTAGTATAAACATCATTAAAGCTATCCTTAGCAGAAGCAACTAATGCTTGAGAATCAATTTTTGCTGATACTTTTTTGTAAAACAGCCCTTGCCAAATTTTAATCCCAATTGACAAAGCTAAAACAGCAAATAAAATGGGTGTCACCTTGATTGATTCTGGATGCAGGATACGATCAACGGAGGTCGTTAGAAACTCAAACCCAATAAACGTAATCACTAATGATACAAGCATTCCACTAATATATTCAAAACGTTCATGGCCATAGGGATGTTCTTTATCCGCTGGCTTACCAGCAATATAAAAACCGACTAATGTTAAAACTGAAGAAATAGTATCGGACAAGCTATTAATGGCATCTGCCATGATTGAAACACTACCTGAAAGCAAGCCAATCATAAATTTACTAACGAATAAAAATAAATTAGAAACAAGCCCAATCCGCCCGGCAAAAGCACCGAATGCTGTTCGTTTTTCCAATTTACGACGTTCAATTTTTTTCTCATATCGTTGAAGCAATGCTTGAATCATTTTACAACCCCTACCCACTTTTTATTTCTTAAAAAAATACTATAAAACCTTTTTATACATTTGTACACAAAAAACCTCACTTTCTGAGGGAGATTTTATTATTTAGCATTGCCAAAAAGTCAAAAGCAAGAGCCCCCAAAACTTCTTTGTTAGGGTTACCTTGAAAATAAAGAAAAACAAAAAGCCGAAAACGCTAGAGACGTTTTCAGCTTTTTGTTTTTTAATGGAATAAATGGCTCTTTTGTGCTAAAGCCGCAAATTTTTTCGATCTGTGTTCCAGATGTGGATAAAGAATTGCGCCGCCAATACTAAAGACGACTGAAATCCCCACCATAATCCAAATGGCAAACCAAGCATTTGGCCAGTAAATGCCTCCTGCTGATTCCCTTAGCAAGTTCACGGCATGCGTAAACGGCAAGAACGGATTAATCATTTGGAAGAATTTACCTGAGACTTGAATTGGGTAGTTCCCACCCCCACCAGAGATGGATAGTACCAAGATTATTATCGCAATTCCTTTCCCTACATTGCCAAAGAGAGCAACGAGCACATAAACCATTATCATAAACGTAATGGCAATCAATACAGCAAACCAGACACTATACGCTGGATTACGAACATCTACGCCTAACGCAAAGTAATTACCTAAGGTTACAATCAGTGCTTGACCAATCCCCATGACAATGAAGGTAAACATCCGTGCTGAAAATTGTTCCCGTTTAGAGAAGCGTTTTTTATCTTTTCCTTCGAGATAAACATCCGTTGTCGCAACACTTGAGAATAACACAGCTCCAACCCATAAACACAAAGCTGTATAGAATGGCGTACTTGCCGAACCATTATTAGCAATCGGATAAACAGCATGTTCTTTGACTTCAACTGGTTGTGTAAAGAAGTCACTTTCTTTATTGGCATCTAATTTTAGTAATTTAAGAATTTCGCCTAAATCAACTTCTTTTTCACCTTTACGGATTGCATTCGCTGCTTTGTGTAATCCTGTTTTGATATTTGGCCAATCATTAATAATCAGCTCGTTGGCTTTGTCTAAGGCCGCTTCAACATCTGGCATTTTCTCATTGACTGTTTTCAAGGTATTCGTTAAATCTTTTCGGATACCTGGATAGTCATTTTGCATAAAGGCTGCCGCTTTGCTGACTTTGTCTTGAATGACTGGTAAATCGTTTTTATACAAATCAGCACCACGATTAATGCCATTGACAATGGTTTCCATATTGCCATTCAACATCGTATTCGCATCATGAATTTCTTGTTTAATTGCCGGCATTTCGGCTTGATATTTTTCTAATAAAGAAATCGCATTAGTTACCGTTTGACTTGTTGAGCTCAATAACCCTTCAAAGTCAATTTGTTGTGCTTTGTTTAGTTGACCTTGAGCGTTTTGGATGGTACTAGTTAGTTTGTTTAAAATGGTTGAAACGGTATTACTAATTTCATCTGGATGAATCTTTGCTGCAGTATCCTGTACTTGTTTCGCTTGATCTTGAATTATTGTTAAGTCATCATTTGTTACTGCGTTGACGTCAATACCATCAACTACCGTTTTCAAGTCTGAAATAATTTGATTTAGCTCATTCAATTTATCAATTGAATCTTGCAATGCAGTACTTCCAGTTGCTTCTTGTAGTTGCGTAAACAATTGAATTAATTGCAGAATATTCTCATGCTGTCTCGCTAAATTTTCAGATATTTGTTGTTTAATTTGCTCTCTTTCTTCCACTGGCAAACGTTTATCCTTCAGTTGCTCTAATCCGATATTTATACCAGAACTAATTGTTTCAATTGCCTTGACAATCGTCGCAACACTCCGCGTAATATCAGGTAACGCCTCTTGCAATTTATTGGCGCCATCTAATGTGACATTCCCTAAATCATTGGCTTGATCACCTAGTTTACGAATATCTGGTAACGCCGTTTGAACTTGTCGAATGATTTCTAATCCTTGTTTTGCTTCTTGGATTCCTTCGCTCATTGTTTGTTCCACAGAGGCAAAGTCTTCATCAATCATAGCAATTTGTCGGCCAGCGTTTTGAATTTCTGGAATTTTTTCTTGTAACGTCAAAATAACACTAGCTTGTTCTTTGATGCTTGGCATTTTGCCATTTAGCTCAACAATCTTCTCTCCTAAAGCATCAACTTCAGGTAAATATTTCATCGCATCGTTGGCTTTCGCTAATTTTTCTTTTAGCTCAGGCATCTTACCATGTAAGTCTGTGACTTGTTTTGCATACGTATCAATGGTTCCAATGTTGGCATCTGTATCTAAAATCATGCTCTTAACTTTTTGAATGCTAACCATGTTTTTATCAATATCATAGCCAATATCATTGAATGTTTTGATTAACGTACTACTTGCTGTTTTAATGAATTCTTCCGAAATTTGTGACTGAATGGAAGAAGCGCCTTTTGACGTAATTTTCGGTGCAATTGCATTAATTTTTTCATTAATTGAGTATTCAATTTTAGGTTTATTGATATCACCGGAAGTAAAACTTAGCAAATCTTTGGAAAAATCTTTAGGTAAATAAATCCCGGCAAAATATTTTCCTGATTGGACCCCTTTGTCTAATTCCTTTTTGGAATCAACAAAACGCCAGCCTAATTGCTTGTTTTTCTTCAAGTTTTTCAAGACTTCATCACCAATATTGACCGATTTATCTTGAAAAGTTGCTGTTTGGTCATCACTATAGACCGCTATTGGTAACTCTCCTGTATTTGAATACGGATCCCATAGTGCTTTAATATTAAACCATGCATATAATGATGGAATAATCATTAAGGCAACAATCAAAAATGTTGCTACTGGGTTTTTAAAAATTCTTTTCCAATCTAAAATAAATAGTTCCCATGTATTTTTTATATGTTTCATAAAATCACCTGCTTTTTTTTGTGCCTGAATAACTTTAGCATAAAATACAAGAGAATAACAAACAAAAGCTTGAATGTTACGACACATTTTTAAAATGTCGTAAGTTCAAGCTAAGATTGTTTATTTCATATTTTTAGAAAATTCCGAAACGACTTGTTTAACTTCATCAATGGCTTCTGGTTTTAAATAAGCCAAAAGTTTTGGTGCTTTTGTCATCAAGTACATTTTATCTAATTTGCCTGTTTGTTGGCGTTCAAACATTTCTGCAAGTAGCGCTTGCATTTTTTCTTTTTTATCTTCTTTTGTTCGATCTAGTATGAACGTTAAGAATTGTTCTTGTCCTTCTTTCATTCCCTATCCCTCCTTACAAACAGATTCTTTTCTATTATAAAACTTCTTTTTTAGAAAGGATAGTCCTTTTTTTAGGATCTATGATTTTGTGTACAGACTTAGCATGTCTTTTTTGGCGGATAAAGGTAAGCCGAGTCCCTCTTTTAAATAGCCCTCTACCGAACCAAATTCTTTTTCAATCGCCTGTAAAGCGGTCGCTAAGTACTCTTTTTTCACGTAAAGCATCGTTTCTAATTGTTGAATTTCTGCTGGAGATGTTCCATTTGCTTGATATTGTGCAATAATCTGCTCGTTAGCGGCTTTTCTTTGCTCATTCGTCTTTAAATAATCTTCTAAAATATATGAATGTTCCACACCTAAAGCACTTAATATCAAGGCTGCACCGATTCCTGTTCGATCTTTTCCTGCGAAACAATGAAATAAAATAGCTTCCTGTGGATAACTTAAAAAGTTTTCAAAAAATGTTTGGTAACCTTTGCGGCCCGAATTGGAAAGAACCATCTCTTTATAAGCCATGTCCATTGCTGCATCGGGTGAACCAACCGTTTTAAGCATTCCTTCTAATGAAGCGGTCTGTGCCTGAATATCGGCCAAAATATCTATATGTAAATAGTTGGTTCCTTGAATTGAATCATCTGGTCGTTCTTGCGTTTCTGCTGCACTTCTAAAATCATAAATCCGTTTAATTTGATAATTCTCTACTAGCATCTGTTGATCCTCTTGTGCAACATTAACGAGTTCCCCACTCCGAAAAAAATGCCCTGTCTTGACGGATGTGCCTTGTTTCGTTGGAAATCCTCCGATATCTCTAAAATTCACTACGCTGTTCATATTCTGTCGCTCCTTCATTTTAATTATTTTGTTGTCATTTAAATGCTTTGTTTTTTTCTTTTATTCCTTTTTTTAAATGATAATAAAAAACACTTCAAAAAGCAATCTTTTTATCAGTTGTTTATTGCCATTTTATCATAGATGCAGTATTCTTAAAAGAGAGGTGAGCAACGATGTTAAAAAGAGATTTTCTAGAGAAACCTTATGATTATATGAATGATATTTTATTATTCCTATATAATAATAAAGGTCAAGCAACACGAAATGAATTAATAGATTTTTTCAATATTAGTTTACCAACATTGAATGAATACCTTTCTTTTTTAGAGCAATTTTTGAAAGAAGAGCAACTTCAAGAAAGCCTCACCGTGACTGCATTAGGTGATACCCTTTATCTAAACAAAGCACCAACCTTTTCCATGAAATCAATGATCATGTTGTTCTTGGATAAATCTATTAAGTTTCACATGGTCCAGCAGCTCTTCCATAAGAATGAAATAAATGGCGGATATTTTCAACAGAATTATGCCATTAGCTCTGCTACGTATTATCGAAAAATTGTTGAATTAAATGATTTACTCAATGAGTTTAATTTACGTATCAAACGAGGAAAACTTGTTGGCGAAGAAAAACAAATTCGCTTTTTCTTTTTTAATTTTTTCTGGTTTATCTTTGAAGAAAAAACAGATTTGGAAAAAGAGCTGGCCAATCAATACCTAGGATTAATTGAGATATTACAAGAAATTCCCAGAATTACCTTTGATCATACAGAAATTCTCCAAATTAAACTTTGGATGAAAATTTCTTTTCGTCGCATGGTTTTAGAACCCCTGCCAACGATTAGTCCACAGGATGCCCAACTCGATCGACCTTTATTTGAAGAAATTAATTTATCTATACATACATATATGAAAAGAATCGACCGTCCATATACAAGCAACGAAGCCTATATGTTTTATGACTTTTTTTGTTCCATGCATAATTATTCTGCGAATGCTGCTTTCGCCTTTCGTTTAGCAAAACAACAACGAATCGAAAAAACGTATCTTAACGAAATGAACCGAGTTATTTTAACGTATCTTAAAGCACATGGTTATCTATCTCATTACGTACTGCCTATTCGATTACTTTATATTGAAAATTTACTTTTTCAATTACATGCGCAACTCTACTATTTTTCTGGATTTATTTTACCCTTTGATTATTGGACAATTCAGTCACTTTTGAAAGTCTTACGTCATCCTTTTAGTGAAAGTGAAGTTTACGAATTAGTGGAAATCGCTACAACGAACTTTGCCACAGAAGCCACTATTTCTAAGTACCAAAATCAATTTACTGAAATTAATTATACGCTTATTTTGAATCACATTGCTGAATTAAATGAAAAAAAAATAACCATTGGCGTTTATCACTCACTGAGCAGTGCTTATAGCGAGTTGGTAGCACAAAAAATACAACAGAGTATCGCTGGAAAATATCCGCTGAAAATTGAGCCTTACAACGCAGAAAACCATTATGATTTGCTTTTAATGAATACCAATAATGAACCGCTCGTTGCCCAGTATGACCATTACTATATTTTTTCGGATATTAGTAATCGTTATGACCTGCAATCAATTGAAAAAATCATTCAATTGTTATTGGGCAAATAATTTCCAAAAAAAGCTTAAGTACCCTACTCTTAGATGGCTGACTTAAGCTTTTTATTTTACTTTCCCTATTTCCTTAAACGGCGCCATTTTAAATACCACGATTCCTTCAATCGCTTGTATCTCGACAAAGCCGAACGTACGACTATCACTTGAATGCGTACGATTGTCCCCTAAGACAAAGTAATGACCGGCTGGAATCTTCTGAAACAGGCGAAGTTGGGCAGCCGCTTCTTCTGATAAGTCAAAACGACTGGCATTCTCAGGCAGTGCCTCATTATCGCTTGCTATAGGTTCTTCTGAAAGATAAACTTTCCCCTCGTTTACCCAAATTCGATCACCAGGAACCCCGATAATTCGCTTGACGTACGTACCTTTGCTAGCTAGCGGTGCTTTAAATGCAATCACATCGTACCTTGTTACTTGCTTCGTCCGTTGTACTAAGACTCGTTCCCCTGCGTTAAGTGTCGGCTTCATGGATTGCCCAGCAATTGGGTAGCTAGATGTCTTTAAAACAAAAAAGAACACAAAAATGGCGAAAAGAATAGCTGGCATAAAAAATCTAACGACTTGGATGCGCTGTTTCTTTTGGTAGGCTTGCCGCTTTTTTTTAATCTCTTCAGCGGTCATTTTTCTTTGCGGTCCTCTTATTGATTGATGGTTATCTGTTTGCTCAAGCAAATATTCCGTTGCTTTGTTAGTCTTTTGCTTTTTTAGCTGATATGTCGCAGGCAACTTTTGCTTCAAGAAGGCGCGCTTAATGTGGCGAATTGTTCGCATAACTGGCTTTATCCATTCTTCCATCGTTTTCTTAAAAGGAAAAGCTCCTTAAATAAACTTTTCCTTTCTTTACTCCTTTTTTCTATTTGACTAATTGCGTTCCTTTTTTTATATAACTACTACGTAACTGGTTCTCCTTCATAAACTGATTCAGTGGTTTCTGCGCATCTTGTGCCAGCTCCCAGATACTTTGATTTGCTTCTACAAGATATTCGCTCTTCTCTGTTACTATGTTTTTCCTGATAAGCGGTTGCCTTAGCGACTGCTCTTCCTTTGAGATAGCAGCAGCCTGTAATCGTTCTGCAGAGCCACTTAGTGTAACAGCTAAAAAAAGGACTCCAAGACAATGTAGTTTCCTTGCTCCCATTAACTTTTTACTGACCATTTTATTAATAATTATCTTGTTCAAGACGTGTCAGTTTAGTTAAGCGTTCCTCTAATTCTCGATAAATCTCAAGCACTTCTACTTTTGACGCTTCGACTTCATTCGAAATACTTTTCGCTCGGTTACCAATATTTAACATTTCTAATTCTGCAGAATTAATTAGGTGTTTTGCTTCTACTTTTGCTTCATTAACAATCCGATTGGCTTCTTTTTTGGCAGAAACCATCACTTCGCCAATTTCTTGTTGCGATTTTAAAGCCTCTTCTTGTAATTGCTGATTTTTCATTAATAAATCGTTAATTTGCTGTTTTGCACGTAGCAGTTCTGTTAACTGCTCACTACTCGGTTCAATATTTTTTGAAACGGCTTGTAGTGTCTTCAATTCTTTTTGAACTTGTTCTAAACTGTCTTCTTTGGACTCTACTTCTTTTCTTAGAGCAGCTAATTCCCCTTCGTAAACTTGCTTTTCAGCAAGATGTTTGTCATTGACACCTTGCAGTCGCCCTAATTTTACTTCCGCTTCATTTTTTTGCTGTAAACTATTTTGAAGCTCATTCTTTAACTCCTCCATGCGTTGTTTCACAATCACTTCTTGTTGGGCAGCCTCTTGTAAGGTTTGTTTTTCGGCTTCTACTTTTTGTAATTGTACAGTTAGTTTTTCAATTTGTTCCTGCAATGCTTGTTGAGTCGTTGTGCTTTCTTCTAATTCTGTCGTTAACGTTTCTACTTGCTTTTCCATTCCTGTAATATCCCCTTTTTTCTCCAACTTTCCTTTTTCTTCTGCTAACTGGTTGTGTAATGTCTGGATATGTTGTTGCTGTTCAGCCGATTCTTTTTCTAATTCTGCCACTTGCTGCGTTAATTCACTTTCTAAACGTTCCATTTGATTATGTACAGTGGTTAATTGTTTTTCTGCGTTTTGCAGATTTGTTTGAAGAGTAGTAGCCTCTGTCGTGGTTTCACTGTTTGTTTCCAGTTGCTCTTCCAATTCAAAAATTTCATGTTCTTTTTGATTTAGTGTTTCAAGTAATGCCTGATTTTTTTCTTCTAATGCTTGTTTTTCCGTTTCTTGTTGGTTCTTTAATTGCTCATTTTCTTCTTGAAGTTTTTTAAAGGCTGTTTCTTTTTTCTGATAGTAGGCGAGCCTTTCTCTTAACGTCGCCATTTCTTTTTCCTGTTGTTCTGGTTTGATTCCGCTAATTATTTTTTCTGGTTCGAATCCTGGCTGAAAAAAGACTTCTTTTTCAAGCGTATCATCCGAAATATCTTTAATTTTTTTGATTAAACGTCTTTTTGTCATTTATATGTCCTTTCTCTCGTCCTTTTAACTAATCACGACAGGCTCCAAATTTGTTTCAAGTGTCTCACGAGCATACGTATCAATGGATTTGACAAGGGTTTGCTCTTGATCTCGATAAGTAAAATTAAAATCAATCATGGTAATTTCTTTGACTGAATTCAATTCTGAAATAAGTGCTAAAATATTGTCTTGGGCTGTTTGAAATTCAGGGTAACTTAAGCCAACTGAAAAAACAGACAGTGTCAAGGTTTGTGTTTTTTCACTTCTAATTATTGTGATACTCGTCTCTCCGAGGTAAGGACGCCATTCACGCGCTAATTGTAATTCATAATTCGTCAAGACAGCGGCCGATTCTGCCGAAACAGCTTGCTTCCAGGGAAACTGATTTAAGGCTGTTTTTTTAATCGCTTGTTTTTTTATTTTGTCACCTTGAGTAGCTTGGCCCTGTGCCAAACGCTCGATCCGCTGTTCCATGCGGATATTTCGTTGATTTAATTGATAATATGTATAAACAATTCCTAACAATAATACGCTAAGTAGACAAACACTAAACAATAAATAAATCATTAAACGACTATTTTTCTGATACTTATAGAAATTTATTTTCCTCTTTAATGTCCGGTCCTCTGAATCCAGTTTTTCGACAAGTAATCGCAAATACAATTGATAGCTTACAAATAAAAATAAGCAACTACTCATTAAAAGTACAACAATCATCATACAAATATAATCTCCTTTATGTCATCACTCGACAATCAAAACTTGTAAAATCACCAGTTACGCTCTTTAAAAACTCTATATAGTATTGATTGTAACATTCCGTTTGAGCCTTGCCAACAACTTTATTTAAAACAAGATGATAAAAATTCGAATTTTATATTTATATTTTAATTTTTTAAATACAAAACAAAAAAACAAGAGAGATGCCACTTGGCTATCCCTCTCGCTTTTACTCAAACTATGTTTAGCAAACCAAATTCAATCAGTTGCTTTTTCAAAAATCCAATTCGTCTTTGTTGATTTCATAGTAGCTATCGTTCTTTATGTAGCTGAATTTGCTTTTGCTGGGGCTGAATCGCTACTAAGTCCAACACTGATGCCTAAGGCACGATCAACTTCTTCCATAATATCAAGTCTCAAATGACAAACTTTTTCTTTCAAGCGGCCCTTATCGATTGTTCGAATCTGCTCTAAAAGAATCACTGAATCTTTTTCAATGCCTGTTTCATCAGAATTAATCCCGATATGTGTTGGCAATTTTGGCTTTGCCATTTTGGCTGTGATCGCCGCAACGATAATCGTTGGGCTAAAATGATTACCTAAGTTATTTTGGACAACAAGGACAGGTCTGACGCCACCTTGTTCCGAGCCCACTACTGGGGAAAGGTCTGCAAAATAAATATCTCCGCGTTTGACCATAGTGGAACCTCCTATCTAGTTATATTCTCTGGGGATTCTTTGTGAGAAAGTACATGCAACTTCATAATGAATGGTTTCTAATTTTTCGGCTACCATTTGTAACGTATTTTCTTCATTGCCATCTTTTCCAACTAATGTAACGACTGAGCCGACAGGAACTTCTTCTGCTAAACGAATCATACATTGATCCATACACACTCGTCCAACGATTTCGCAACGCTTGCCATTCACGAGCACTGTAAATCCTTGGAGATGACGCAACCAGCCATCTGCATAACCGATTGGCACTGTCCCAATCCACTCTTCGGATTCAGTCACGTAGGTTTCGCCATAGCCAATTCCTTCGCCAGCCGCTAAGCGTTTTACATGGATGAGTTCACTGGTCAACCGCAAGGCCGGCTTTAACGCATAGCTTGGGGCCAGCTTATTACCTGAAGGGTTCAACCCATACATGGCTACACCATAGCGAATCATGTTTCCTGGCACATCAGGATGCCATAACGCTGTCGCACTATTGCTAACATGGACATACTGAGGTAACTCTTCTAAAACTGCTAGAACAGCCTTAAAACGCCCTGCTTGTTTTTCAAAATAGCTTGTATCGATTTCATCAGCTGTTGAAAAATGAGTGAAAATCCCTTCCCATAAAAATTCTTTGTGGGATTGAACAAACCGCACTGCTTGCTTAGTCTCTTCTGGGGTTAAAAAGCCAATCCGTCCCATGCCAGTATCGACTTTTAAGTGAACACGTAATGGCGTGTTACTCTCAGGCGTTAGTTGTTGAAGAGCAGCTTCTAACCATTCTTGTGTAGCTACCGTTACAGATAAATCATATTGAATCAACAAAGGCACATAAGCTAAGTCTACCACACTCAAAATTAAAATGGGGTCCTGAACACCTGCTTCTCTCAATTCAATTGCTTCATCCAATAAGGCGACACAAAAACCTGTCGCGCCACCTTTTTTCGCCGCTTTGGCGGATTCTACGGCGCCATGCCCATAGCCGTTCGCTTTCACAACCGCAAATAAAGCAGTTCCTTCTGGCAAACGTTGACATTCATTTTGGACATTTTCAGTAATTGCTTGCGTATCGATATGTAACCGTGTAGGACGATGCCATCCAACGACCATTGTACATCCTTCTTTCTTCGTTGCTTCTGTTATTCGCTTTCTAAAACAATTTGTGCAATCGCCATAGTATCTGTGTGCGTAATCGAGACAAACACTTTACCATTATGGGGCGAATTTGCTACGTACGGTGCACCTGTCTTTTCAGTCAGCACCTCAATATCTTGTAAACCAACTTTACCAATCCCTGTGCCCCATGCTTTAGAAAACGCTTCTTTACAAGCAAAACGACCAGCTAAAAATTCTATTTGACGTTTTGTAGATAACTTTTCAAAAAGGGTCAATTCGTTAGGTGTTAAAACCCGTTGAATAAACGATCCTTGTTTTTCAACAATCGGTTTTATCCGACTTAATTCTACTGCGTCAATACCAATTCCCTTTATCATTTTCCGCCTTACTTCCTATTTAATATAGTTACTCCGAATTACCTTTCATTTTAACAAAATTTCAAAATTTTTCCACTGATTCGCTAAAAAAATAAAGAATGTTTTACAAGATCCTCACACAAATTGAAGTACCATACGTTTTCTTCCTATTTACATTTTTATAAAATTTTTCTGAATTTTTATAAAAGTAAGACAACAACTAAGAAGTATCGGAAAAAAATCAGGAAACTAAGCGGATGTTCTAATATTTTATAGCAAATTTTGGCTACTTATGGGAGAATAAAAAGAAAAAGGAGAAAAACGTATGACTTTAACTTCTCGGCAAAAAAAGTTACTTCGTTGCGCCCTATTTATTTTTACTTTGTTACTCTACATATTTCCAATCTTCTTTAAAAATCCCAGCCTATTTTTTCTCTTGCAACTGGTTTGGATTCTAACCATTCATTTGCTACAACAAAAACTGAAACTCTTCAATCTAACTTCCCCGTTGAAAACTTGGATGATTTTGGCGTTTTTCTTTTTCTATATCATTTTGATGCCTTTTTTACTTTTTTTAAGTTTTTCTATTTAACGATTATCTACCAAAAAAGAGCGAGTGTTCCGTTCATAGACGGAACACTCGCTCTTTTGATTATTTAGCGTTTTCGCGAATGACGAAACCACGTTTTTTATCGTTATGACGTTTGCCGCCACGTTGATCTTTATTTTTGCGGTCGCTATTTTTGTAATTACGGTCGCCATCTTTATGGTTTTTGTTGCCACGATAGCTGCCACCTTTACCATTGCCACCACGGTTGCGATTACGGTTGTTCCCACCGCCACCACCACGGCCATTTTTGTTAAAGCCTTTTTTATTTGAAGGCAATGGTCGTTCTGGGGTAATTTTTACAGGAACCGCATCTGCTGGATCTTTCGCTACTGTTTTTAATAATAACGCAGCTAAGTCTGTCGCTGAATATTTTTCTAATAATGCTTCAGCAGATTCTAGATATTTGTCTAAACCATTTTCTTCTAGATCACTTTCGATGGTTTCAACAGCTGCACTTAATTGTCCTTTAAATGCTTCTTTTTCGGTTGGTGGACGTAATGGTGTCATCCGTTTTTTCGTTAGGTTTTCGATGACATGTAAGTAACCCATTTCGTTTGGTGTTACAAACGTCACAGACATACCACCTTTACCAGCACGACCTGTCCGACCAATACGGTGAACATAACTTTCTGGATCTTGTGGAATATCGTAGTTATAGACATGGGTGACACCTGAAATATCTAACCCACGTGCTGCTACATCTGTTGCCACTAAGATATCTAAGTTACCATTTTTGAATGAACGTAAAACGCTCATCCGTTTTTGTTGTGATAGGTCGCCATGGATGCCTTCTGCTTTGTAACCACGCGCTTCTAACCCGCGGGCAAGTTCATCAACACGGCGTTTTGTCCGACCAAAGACAATGGTCAATTCTGGGGTTTGCACGTCTAGTAAACGTGTCATAATGTCAAATTTTTCAAAGTCTTTTGAACGTACATAATATTGATCAATTAAATCAGCCGTCATTTCTTTGGCTTTAATCTTCACATGTTCTGGTTGTTTCATGAATTTCACGCCAATATTCTTGATTGCTGGCGGCATAGTTGCTGAAAATAGAAGTGTTTGACGTTGTTCTGGCACTTGTGAGATGATTTTTTCAATGTCTTCCAAGAAGCCCATGTTTAACATTTCATCTGCTTCGTCTAAAACTAATGTTTCAACAGTTTCTAATTTCAAGGTACGACGATTAATATGGTCTAGTAAACGTCCTGGTGTACCTACAACGATATGTGGACGATCTTTTAGTCCACGGATTTGGCGACCGATATCAGCCCCACCGTAAACGGCTTGGACGCGAATCTTTTTATCGCGGCCTAAACGGAATAACTCTTCTTGTGTTTGGATAGCCAACTCACGGGTTGGTGCAATGACTAATCCTTGAATAACGCGGTTGTCTGCGTCAATTTTGTTAAGCATTGGTAAGCCAAAAGCAGCGGTTTTCCCTGTTCCTGTTTGTGCTTGTCCGATTACGTCTTTTCCTGCTAACGCTAACGGAATTGTTTCTGATTGAATAGGGGTTGCTTCCTCGAAGCCTGCGCGTTCTACCGCTGATAATAATTCTGGCGCTAAACCAAGTTCTTTAAATTTCAAATGATATCCTCCTAGATTTTGTTTCGGAAAGAACGATTTCTTCCTAGTTTCAGGTGTCTTCACTTTCAGTTGTTAAAAAGAAATCCATTATAGTGTGCCAACTATTTCTTCTTTCCTGATTTCACCGAAAAATTCACCTTATGGCATTAGAAAAGCCAAACGTGGTCGTTCAGCTTCACATTTATTATTAAACATAGAAATAGATCTATTTTATTTACTACGATTCAATTTTTCTCGTCATCTTCCGGCAATAGGTCATTCTATCATAGAATCCTATTTTCAGCAAGTTTTATGAAACTTATTTACTTTTCCAAAAGTGCATCGATGACTTCACGAAGTCCCATCCCGTTACTTCCCTTTAAAACCACCATGTCTTCTGGCTGTAAGACTTTTTTGACAGCTTCAATCAACTCATTTTTTTCTTCTTTTTTAAAAGAATGAATGTTAGCTGGTGCATAGGTTTCTTGCAATTTATCAGCTAAATAAGCCATTTCAGAACCATATAAAAAGACTTCTTCAATCGCATCTGGGGCTAAATGCTGCGCCATTGCTTGATGCATGGCAGCAGAATCAGGACCTAATTCCAGCATGTCTCCTAAAACAGCAATTCGTTTTCCTACTTTGGACATTTTGCTAAAACTGTCCAGAACAAGACCCATAGCTGTCGGATTGGCATTGTACACATCACTTAAAATTTCGGCCCCATTCGCTGCTTTCAGCCATTCTGTCCGATTCTTTGTTAGTTCCGCTGTAGCCAACCCTTTTTGAATCTCACTATCCGTTAATTCGAAATACCGACCAATGCCAATTGCGATTAATGCATTGGTGACATTATAGGTTCCTGGCACTGGAATCGTAAACGTCATTTGTGTATCACTGATTTTGAATGAGGTTTGCTCTTTGGCTTCATTTGTGACGATTCCTTGAAGTTGACTTTCCTGGCTAAAACCAAAAGTAATCACTTGTTGCGTGACTTTTTCCACCAATGGTTCTAGCAAAGGTTCATCGCTTGGCACAAATAAACTACCGTCTTTGGCTAAACCATCTACGATTTCCATTTTTGCTTGTGCAATGCCTGCTCGTGAGCCTAAATTTTCCACATGAGCTTCGCCAATCATTGTGATGGCGGCAACTTCTGGCTGAGCCAGATTGGAAAGGAAAGAAATTTCCTGAGCGTGATCCATACCCATTTCTAAAATCAGTTTTTCTGTTTCATCAGGCATGTGTAAAATAGTATAGGGTAAGCCAATTTGATTATTGTAATTGCCTTGCGTTTTGTAAGTCACAAACTTTTCAGATAACACAGCAGCAATCAAATCTTTAGTGGTGGTTTTTCCATTACTGCCAGTCACAGCGATGACATTCGGTTGCATTTTATTTAAATAATAGGTAGCTAATTTTTGCATAGCAACCAGTGGATCAGTAACATGCAAAACAGGCAATTGTTGCGGTGCATCGACTAAATCCTGTCCCCAAAAAGCGGCCTGACAGCCATTAGCCATGGCACTCTCAATAAAACGATGACCATCATTTTCACCTTGTAAAGGAACAAAGAGGTTTCCTTTCACAATTTTACGACTATCAAATTCAATGCCTGTTAAAGGAAAATCAGGCCATTGTTGCCAATTATTACTGGCTTCAACCGCTTGCGCTACTTCCCAGAAGGTTAATTTCATTATGTTTTGCTCCTCTGACACAGGGACTGGGACATGCCAAAGTCTTGTCATGTCCCAGTCTTGTGTGATTTTTTCTTCTTAGTTATTATAAAATTCTTGGCGTTGTTTAAAACGATTCAAAGCTAACTGAATCAATTCCTCAATTAAATCACTGTATTTCAAGCCCATATTTTCCCATAGTAAAGGGTACATACTAAAGTCAGTAAAACCAGGCATGGTGTTCAATTCATTCAGGAATAATTCGTTTTTGCTTGTTAAGAAGAAATCACAGCGACTTAAGCCACTTCCATCTAACATAATATACGCTTTTTTAGCGTATTCTTGCGCTTGATGAGCTACTTCTTCTGGAACATGTGCTGGGATTTGCATTTCAATCGTGTTATTGATGTATTTTGCATCATAATCATAGAAAGCGACATCTTTCACCACTTCACCAGGTAAAGTCGTACGGACATCTTCATTTCCTAAAATGGCTACTTCAATTTCACGTGCTTCAATCCCTTGTTCAACAATTGCTCGGGCATCATAACGGAAAGCTTCTTCCAATGCTTCTTGCAATTCTTCACGATTTTCCGCTTTGCTAATTCCGACACTAGAACCCATATTGGCAGGTTTAACAAAGACCGGATAGATTAAAGAACCTTCACATTTTTCAAAGACTTCTTTTGGATTTCCTTTCCAGTCACTTCTTAAAACTGGCACGAATGGTACTTGTGGAATGCCAACAGTTTGTAAAAGATATTTCGTCATGATTTTGTCCATTGCATTAGCACTAGCTAAGACACCTGCGCCCACATAAGGCATATTAATGGTTTCCATGAATCCTTGAATTGTTCCATCTTCACCATTTGGCCCATGTAAAACAGGGAAAACAATCGCTTCTTCTTCATAAATTTCCGAAGGACTGATTCGTTTTCCTGAAAATTCGCCTGTTTCTTCAGGTGTTTGTGCCCAAGTTAAATGTAAAACTTCTTTATTTTGTGGTCGTTCAGATAAGAGAGGGCCTTTTACCCATTGACCATCTTTACTAATAAAGACTAACTGTACTTGATAATATTTATAATAGATTGCATTTAAAACGGAATATGCAGACAAAACAGACACATCGTGCTCTTCACTTCTGCCGCCATACAACAAAATAATCTTCAAATGCTTGTCCTCCTAGTTTCTTTCCTGTCTTTTAGAAAAAATTATTTTTCAAATTATCCTTACTTATTTTAGCATAAAACCCAGTTTCATAATAGAAGCAAATTTAGTGAAGGAAAAATTCTTTGCTTGCCTTTTCCTTGCTAAAGACTCCGTTCCACCAGCTCAATAAGGGCTTGTTTAAACGTTGTTCTATCTTTGTCTGTAAAAGGTTTAGGTCCTTTCGTTCGGCCACCTTTTCGCCGAATTTGGCCACTAAAATAGCGTTGTTCTAACAATCCATCAATATTTTCTTTCGTATATTGATAACCTAGTTGATGTAAAACTGACACTCCTTTTGGCAAAACCAAGGAAGCTAAGCCATAATCTTGTGTAATTAAAAGATCCCCTTTTTTTATTAACTGCACAATTTTAAAATCAGCAGCATCCGCTCCTTTATCAACATACACAAAAGAGACATTTTCTGGATAATCTTTTAAGGAATAATGATCTACACTAGTAACAATCACCACATCCAAAGCTTTCTCTACAGCGATTTCAATAACCGTCTCTTTCACAGGTGAACCATCGCCATCGACAAAAATTTTCATTCATTTCCCTCGCTTCTTCCTTGCTCTAACCATTTGGGATGACGTTGAAAGTAGTGTTGTAATTCGTCAAAAACGACTTCTTTAACCACTTCATATAACTCTGTATTTCTTAAAATGGTTTTCGTTGCATCCGTGTAGCGGGGCTTTGGTATCGTAATGGCTAAAACAAAATCAAATTCTGCTAAAAAACTATCTGCTGTCACAGATAATGAATAATGTTGCTCCTCTAAAAATTGATTGAAGGCGGCCACTACGCCATCAAGAAAGCCCTCATAGTGGGTTCCACCAAGACTGGGATAATGCCCATTAACAAATGTTTTTTGCACTTGCGGCGCATGATTTTTACTCAAAATAAATTGAACAAGGGCCAATTCTGTTTGCTTGGCTTGAATAATCGGTGCGGCTTTTCTAGTTAATGGGTTATCTTTTTCAAATAAATAATTACTTAAACCTTTAGGGTAATAACAAATATTTTTTTGTTCCTCTTCTTGTGTTAAGAGAATCTTTAAGCCTGGATTCAACATGGCAATCTGTTGACATTGTTGTAAAACACGCATATAAGAAAGTGATTCTGTACCAAAAATTTGCGTATCTGGCCAAAACAAGACTTCAATTCGTTCCTGGGTTTCTTCAATAGGTAATAATAATCGTTTTTTCAATTGCCCTCGATGGTAAATAAAAATAGTCCGCTGTTTTTCTTGATCGATACTGATTCCTACTTGTTTTGAGAAGGCTTGTAAAACAGATAAATACAGAAAAGGTGGTTCTAAATCGACTTGCTTTTGTTCAAAAACAAGCGGTCGTGTGGAAGATACCTGAAAAGAGATTTGTTGACGTGATAACTGTATAGCAATTTTCCCTTGATTCTTTTCAATGAAAAACTCTAATAAACCGTTAATTGTCTGAACAAGTAAATTCTCTAAGCCGACTAAGCCAGTCGTTCCAATGAACGCTTCTGGTCGTTTTTGAATCCGTTCAATAAATTCATCATTTTCTAAAACTGTTAAAAGATGTGCAACACTCATCCTGCTGCCTCCTTTGCAATCTGTTTCTTTTAATTATAATGAAAAAAAGACCAGAAGAAAAGCCACACACGACTTTTCTTCTGGTTTTCTTCTTTAACGAATTAAATCAAGATTCGGATGCTCAAGAACGTGATTCACTTGTTTGACCGTTGTCAAAGGAATATCTCCTTGAATCGTATGTGCAAGGACCCCATTGACTGTGGCAAAGGTAACTGCCTTTTCTAACGACCAATTTTGGCTATAGCCATATAAAATCCCCGCCGCATAAGCATCACCAGCACCAATTCGATCAAGATTTAGAAGCGGTCTTTTTTCACTCTGTTGGTACTCATTTTGGGTATATAAATACCCACTTAAGTAGTTTTGATTTTGGGAATGACTTCTCGTTGTCCCAGCAAACCATTCCAAATTGTATTGAGACATGAAACGCTGAATCAGTTCAGTTTCTTGTGCCTCACCTTCTAAATCTTCTCGCGGAATGAAACCTAATAGCTCGACCAAATCACGACGACTGCCAAAAACAATATCACAATAAGGTAAAATGCGTTCGTACTGTTGACGCATAAAGAGTGCGCTATTTGCTGTATTCAAACTAGGGCGATAATTAAAGTCAAAACAAACTTTCTTTTGACAGGCATGCGCCTTTTGAGCAAGTATCAAAGCAGCATCACGAGTTTTTTCAGTTAAACTTAACGAAATACCACAAATATGCACCATATCTACTTCCGCTAAAAAGGCCTCAAAATCGTAGTCCTTCGCCTCGCTGATGCCAAAAGCACTCTGATGGCGATTTTGATAAGTTACTTGTGTGGGTCGGATTCCATAACCCATTTCTGCAAAAAAACTACCAATATGATCGCCCTTTTCTCCTATCCATTGATCTGAAATTCCTAACTTCCTTAGCGCTGCTTTGCCAGCTTCACCAAGACGATTGGCAGGTAATTTCGTAATCAATGCTGTTTCTAGTTGAAAATGAGCCAAATTTGCTAAGAGATTTACGCCAGTCCCTACAAAGTTCATTCTTAACTGCTCTGTTTGTTCTAACATTAGATACTCTGGCGGAGTGAAACGAAGCATGACTTCACCAAACGCAGCAATTTTCATCTTTGCCACCTACTTATTCAATGTGTTTTTCATCATGGTTAGTAACGTTTTCACGTCTTCTGTTCTAGTGTCCCCTGTTTCTTGATCGATAATTGAGCTGTAAACATGAGGAATGATTTTTTTAACGCCAGCATCCACCGCAATTTGAACAATTTCTTCAAAGTTTTCTAAATCAATGCCCCCTGTTGGTTCTAAATAAAAGTCATACTTGGCACAAGCTGCTGCTACTGCTTGGTATTCTTCTTTGTGAGCCAAGCCTTTCATTGGGAAATATTTAATAGAACTGCCTCCCATGTCTTTCAACAATTTGATGGCAGTTTCGATAGGTACTTCTGCCGCTGGCGCACCCGAGCTTAACGGACCTGTCGCAATGTTAACATAGCCAACTTTGCCTGTGGGTGAAACCAAGCCATTAATCACTGTTTCGTCTTGACGAAGTAAGGCCCGCGAAGCGCCGACACCTGTGAAA